>CAZPEQ010000001.1:0-26490 GCA_964585605.1 uncultured Weeksellaceae bacterium
TGCTTCTAACACGGCTAAAGGCGTTCCTTCGTGATCATTGATATGGGAAATGATGCTATGCTGCACAAAGCCCCTGCACGTACGAAATAGATTCAGCACTTCTTCATGCGCCATTTTACCCGGAAGATCAATCGCATCCTCCAATCCGTAAGTTCTTACCAAGGCCTTACATGCACCCATCAACAGGCCATCACCAGCTATGGTCAATTTTATCTCGGGCGCTGACTCCATTGCTTTTTTGAACGCAAGGATGGTCAATATGGGCATCTTTTTATCTACGAATCGGCCTATTCCCATGAAGTGCGCAGGACGCTGCGCAACAGGTTGTGCGTTCGCCTCTTGATCTCGAACCTCAACCCCGTAACAGTTGTAAAACACTTTTTCTTTCGGCGCGCCTAAGGATAAGAGTTGTTGTTCCATTTCACGGCTAACGGCCACCAGCCCGGCAGCTCCTGAGAACAGCTCTTCGTAGTGACCTACTTTCTCTAATGCATCATCTCGAAATGCATCGTAGCCATGAAAGTGCGCGACCAGCGGCACACCTGCCAATTTGCACGCAGGTAGTATAGCATGACCACACACACCGTACTCAGCAAGCACTAGATCTATTTTATCAATGCGCAACTTTTCTGCAATACGCTCAACGTGTTTCTCTTGTAGGGAAATGTCCTTACCCATTCTACGTAACAAGCGATCCATACGCGAGGGGGAGCTCAGGTCTTCGCCTGTACTTGTCTTCCTAGGAAGGTCGCCATCACTCAAGATCAGCTCCACGCCAGGCAGCTTATCCATGTGCGCCTTGATAAACGTTTCGCTCCAACTGAAGGCATTGGGGCTTGCTATGGCTATGCGCGGAGAACTCATACCAAGGTGTAGTTCTTTAGGTAAGCCTTCGATTCATTGACAGAAAGGTTCGCGAGCAAGTCAATGATGGAAAGCCCTCTACTTTCATTGCAGCCTGCACGGTCGTATGGGTTCAACTCAGGTGCCAGAAACAATAACTCAACACCACGAGAGTTCATTTCCTCTTTGCTATACAATGATGTTGACCCTGGTGGTTGTACCAAGGTTGAGATACCCTCTTTACCACAAATATCAGTCAACCTGCTCACTCGATCGAGCTCCTGATTCTGATACTTTGCAGACGTAGGTATCAATTCGCAATCCAAGTTCAGGTAGTTGCACACTCCTTGCACTGAAGCACGAGCGACCTCATCGAGGGTTTTGTGCTGAGGAGATATGGCGCTTGCCACAACTTCATGCACAGCAGCATAGTGGGGAGCATCCTTATAAGCGTAGCGCAATGTCGTAAGGAGGTCTTTCTTCCAGGAATCTGATGGATCTAAGTGGATTTCGTTGATCTTTTTATTACTACTGGCTTTGATCATTGGGACTCTGATCCATTGCTCCTTGTTGTGAAGGCAGATCCTATTCCTGTTTATCCAACCTCCTTTAATGAAATTGACATCATCGTATAGGACGAACCGATCTACAGAATCAATGTACATGAAGTAACCCGCGTACGGGAAGAAGTACGGTTGCATTACTCCCAATCGCATTCAACCAACAGTAGACAAAATAGGATGGATCACTCGAGACAAATCTTCATCAGCCATACCTGCGAATAGCGGTAAGCATAAGATCCGCTTAGCAATATCTCGGGCTACCGGACTATTCCCTTGCACATAAGGGAGGCGATCCAAGGATGGGTAGAAATACCTACGTGGATTCACACCTAAATCGTTCAACGCCGTTCGAACGGATAACAAGGTTTCTTCATCTTCGAACAGCAAGCTGAAGTATGCGTTGTTCCTCTCAGTTCCTTCCGGTACCCGTTGAAGTTTTAGCTTTGGGTGATTCTCGAAAGCTTCAACGTATCGAGCCCATGCTTGGCCCCTGGAAAGAACCACTTTCTTCAAGTACTTCAAGTTGAGCACGCCCATTGCAGCGTGCAATTCGCTCATCTTGCCGTTAATACCGATGCCGTGGAATGCTTCTTCTCCATCATGTCCAAAATTCCGCATGTATCGTGACCTATCAAAGACCGATGCATCCTTACACACGATAGCACCACCCTCTACCGAGTGGAACAATTTGGTTGCATGAAAGCTCAATACGCTGACATCTCCGTAGTTCACCAAGGGAATTCCTTTGTATTTCACTCCGAAAGTATGCGCGGCATCATAAATAACTTTCAATCCACGTCGTTGTGCGATCTCTTGGATCACCTCTACATCACACGGGTTTCCAAAAACGTGGGTCGCAAGAATACCAGTAGTCCTATCCGTGATCGCCTCTTCGATACGCGTAGGGTCAATATTGTATGTTCCAGGATCGATATCGGCAAAGACCGGTTTGCATTGCTCCCAGACGAGAGAACTGGTGGTTGCCACGTAGGAGAACGGTGTTGTGATCACCTCTCCCGTCAAATCGATTGCTTTGATTGCGATCTGGAGCGCCACAGTGCCATTGTTGACCACGACCGAGTTGTCATTATCCAAGACATCGCGAAGGCCACTCTCAAATTGTTTTAGGTACTTGCCATTATTGGTTAACCTGCCTGACTCCCAGAGTTGTTTGACCATCTCTACGTACTCCTCCATTGGCGGCAGGAATGACTTGGTCACGTACAGTTCCTCCATTTGAGCAACAGCGGTCTCCAATTGACTTTCGTTACGAGACATAGCTTTGCGAAGATCGTTGATCAATTTGCGGAAAACAAGGTTTAACGGGCTTATCTGACCAGCTAGCGGTACGCCCAACTAGATATGGCAATTCTTTGGCATCATGTATGAAGAGCGAGGCCTTGGTAAGCAAGCGGAGATTTCTTCATCAGAGACCTTAAATCCCGCCAAATCCCGAAGAACCATCTTTATCATGGGTATTTGCAGCTCCAGTACATCTTCATAGCTTGCATAATCTTCAGCAAGCATGGCCGTCTGTAGAATTATCTCCCCTGTGTCAACACCCTCATCAATGAAATGGGCAGTATTGCCTAAGAACACTGCATTTTCTTGTAAAGCAGCATCAATCGCATTCAAACCTGCGAAGGCTGGAAGGAGTGACGGGTGGAAATTGACGAGCCTTCTGGAATAGGCCGACACTAGACTCTTCTGAAGGATCTTATCTCCAAAACACAGTAGGTAATCAACATCAGCCTTATCCAATTGCTCATGTATCAACTTTGATGTGGAACTATGCACTCCTCTAAGACCGGTTTGCTCGCGATCGGCGTCAGTTATGAATACCAAGTTGTTGCCGAATAGGCGCTTCAGTTCCTCTTCGCTCTTGGCATTCCCACCATCATAGATAACCAGTGCTGGAGGGTACCTTTCTAGGTTCAATGGATCAGCATAAAAGCGAATCACCCTGGAGGCGCCTCCAGAGCAGTAAAACGCCATTTTCGTCGCTGTGCTTTCACTCATAACCAGTATGATATCAGGGTTAATCGTATAGAACGCCTGCCCTTGTGGAGCACGAAAGTACTTACAAGCCTCAAGGCGAACACATCTCGGGCCACTAGAAGATCATCATCTACTTGCTAACGATGAGGTGCCGGATATCGCTAGCTTTGCGTGTGGCTTTTCTTTTCGAAGCCCCATGACCACCTATGTCAAACGCGCAAGTTGACCAACAGCCATTACTTACGGTACTGATGCTGACGTATAACCATATGGAGTTCCTTCCAACTGCGCTTGATTCGATCCTGAGCCAGAAAACCAAGTTTACGTTTCATGTCCACATTTTCGATGACGCTTCTAGCGACGGGACACCAGATATCATTAAAGCTTACGCTGAGAAATATCCGGATAAAGTGCGCCCGTTCTTGGCCACGAAGAACATCGGGGCAATAAGAAATTTCCAAAAATCGCTGCAATCCAGTAAGAGCAGGTACAGTGCGCTTTGCGAAGGTGACGACTATTGGCTTGGTGCGGACAAACTTCAAACACAAGTGGATCTATTGGAACGAGAGCAGCAACTTGCAGGGTGCTTCCATAACGTGTTCGTGAAAACCGAAAACGAGGACTCCGAAATGTTCCCTTGGAGAACATATGATCGATCTGTATACACGATCAACGATACGATAGCTATTCGATCACCCTTCCACACCTGCTCCTTTGTTTACAGAACAGAATTATTGGACTTACCTGATTGGTTCCATGAGATCGTGAGCGGAGATATGACGGTGTTCACACTCATCGCTTCGAAAGGAGATATTGGACGGGTGGAAGGAAATATGGGTGTCTATCGTAAACACGAACAAGGGATAACATCCGGTGAGCTATTGGTCAATTATCATACGCACCGAACTCGGCTTTGGAAAAACTTCCGCTCTTACCTCAACACCTCCCACACGTTTGCTGTAGACGAGGTGCTCAAGCATCATACCGAGGAGCTGGAAAAGCTTGCGCAACAGCATAAGTCAGCATCAAGCTCCGGCCGGTTACTTGGTGTGATCCGAAAGATCAAGGAAAGGATCATGGGCTGAACTGATCAATACGCAACTGTTACTTCAACTCGGAGAACAAGCTGTTTCGAAGTGCGGACAGCACCTTTACGAACCGTTTCCTGACCAGGAGTACCGGTAGGCGTAAACGATCGATAAAGTTCATGTACCACCAACTTCCATTTGCATAGCCGAGCTCGTTCAAAAGCGACCCGCTCACGCGGTGAAACCTGAAGCGCTGCCACAGGGTTAGTTCTGAACGCCAAGCACCACCACTACTATCTCGTTTACCGCTCAAGTCTTTGTTCGGAGCGCTAACTCGAGTTGCCAGTCGTTCGTCAGAACACAGTTGATCAACCAGCGCCCGATCATTGTCAATACCTGCGAATTCCAGCACCCTTTCCACTTGCGGTCTGCCATCTTTGAGCAAATCCTCATACCGTAACTCCATATAACGGGAGGTTTTACTCATGTGAGAGGTTTGCGCCTTAACTATGAAATTTCGCCAGATCTCCGCAGCACTGTTTATCTCTTCAGGACTATGTCCTTCCCTTTTTCGAACTGACATCATGCTCACAGCCACATTCCGGCCATCGCGAATCAGATGAACAACTTTCGCATTCGGTAAAAAGTCTTCGATCACATCCAAATACTGGGCGTAATTCGGGTGTTTATCCAACACCAATGTTGCCCCTTGTTTTGTGGCCAGTACGGAGCTATAAGATTTCACGAGCAGATCCTCCAGCCAGTAGTGCATATCATCTTCCGTTAGAACCAATGGCAAACCTTGCTGCCGAGTGCCCCTATCGATCCCATCTTGCTCACTCCGGTACCTCGCCATCATAGGAGAAACGTATCTACTGAAAATGGTTAATTCGTGATCAAGAGAAGCCACAGCAGGGTGAGCTCCAAGTATTCGTTGTAGCCAAGTTGTGCCGCTCCTAGGTGCTCCAACGATAAATAGGAAGTTAACTTTCTGAAGATCCATCCTTAATGAGAAAACTCCGCACCCAAGATATTCTTCAAGGCTTCATGATGGGGCTTAAAGTGCTCTTCAAGCTTTGCCCTGGTCCCTTCATCCATCGCGGATCCGTATGCTCGGCGGTTTTTTGCACCCACCTGCATCTCATTTTCCGATTGGAAGGTATTCAAATTCAGAAAACGCAAGATGCCGTTCACCACGCCAAACGGTTGTTCTTTAAAGGCTTTGTAGGAAACCACCATTAGGTCATTGCGATCGAATAATGACAAGTAATGCGCCAGCTGATCGGCATAGTAACCACGTTGTAAATAGTCACTTTCAATATCAGGCCCTCCTCCATTCAACTCGTCATCTACAGCTTGATCGAAGGGGCGTGGATCAAAAAGGTGTGCGTATTTCGGGTGTTCTCGAAAGTCTCGCCTCATATTCCACGCGGAATAGGCGCGCGAGATGGGATCGCGCAACACTACAATGAGTTTAACACCCGGTAAATCCTTCGCTATGCGCTCTGCAGACTGCTTGTGTGCGATATATCGCGGGGTTGCTTCAAAGGTTACCTGCCCTTTTCTGCCTTCGGGAAACAACTGATAGTAGTACTCCAAGCCTTTCGCATATTCTTCATCTTCATCAAAAAAGTGAAGTTCTTTCACCGCTCCAGTAACGATGGAAGGGTGCCTCTCAAGCATTGAGAATAAAGCAGAGGTGCCTGCTTTCTGCGCACCTATGATGAGAAAGGTCGGTTTGAGTCGTTTCTTAGGCATGAATAGGTCGAAGAGTCTCATCAACGAATGCCCCAAGTGAGATTTGGCCGAATGACCCCTTTCTTCTTTCCGAACCAAGTTCCTTTACGCTGATCCTCGTGTAGGAAAAACCCAATGGTTCCCTCCCTTCGGAAATGCAGTTTGCCATTTCTGAAAAAGTTCACTACTACACGATAGTCTCCTGAGTTAAGCAGTTCTCCTGGAACCTGACACCAAACGGAATGTGTGCCCAACTTACCGATCGCGGCCTCTCCGATATTCTCGCCTATGCTACTGGCAAAGGCCAATACATCATCGCCGGTATATAAGTGAATTCCAACATTCAGATCACCATCGTCTATGGTTAAACTCTCAAACTCCACCTCAAGCTTAAATGGTGTGCGCCATGAAAGCAGCTCTCCTTCCTTTGTCACCTCCACCCGATTCAATTTAACCGCGTCAGTTCCTGGCCTTTCTTCTCCTTCCCACCGCTTTACCTCATTAGCAGAAGAATAGGTTTTCAAGTAATTACGCACGACTGTTTCTGTATCGCCGTCTTCCTTGACTTTTCCCTCATGGATCCATACGACACGCGTGCACAGGGAGCGCACAGATAGCATGTTGTGGCTAACGAATAAGATCGTTCGGCCGGTACTTGCTACATCCTTCATCTTGCCCATGCACTTGCGTTGAAAGTCAGCATCACCAACCGCAAGTACTTCGTCAATTATCAGGATCTCAGGCTCTAGGTGCGCTGCAACAGCAAACCCCAAACGCACCTTCATGCCACTACTATACCGTTTGGTCGGAGTATCAATGTGGTGCTTGATTCCACTAAAGTCAATTATTTGATCAAGTTTACCTTCGATCTCCGCTCGGTTCATTCCTAGTATGGCCCCGTTGAGAAAGATGTTCTCTCGGCCGGTCAGCTCAGGATGAAACCCTGTTCCTACTTCAAGCAGGCTACTGGATCGCCCTTGCATCTTGATGGATCCTTCCGTGGGAAGTGTGATACGAGAGAGCAATTTCAGCAAGGTGCTTTTACCAGCTCCATTATGTCCGATTATGCCTAAGATCTCTCCTTCCTTTACATTGAAATCAACACCTTTCATCGCCCAGAAAAAATCTCCAGCGCGTTGAGAGTTATTCACTTCTTCAATAGGCACAAGGGGATTCGGCTTACCTCGAAGTTTAGCCCAGACTACCTTGAGGTCATCGTTTAATGTTGCACCTCCGATCACTCCCAGCTTGTATCGCTTCCCGAGTCCTGAAATTTCTATGACGTTGTCATTGCCCATCAAACAATGTCGGCGAAGAGCCGTTCCACTCGATTAAACAAGGCAAGGCCAATGACAGAGGCTACCAAGGCAAAGGTTGCTGCATACCCTATTCCACCCCAATCAAGTTCTCCTCCAAGGAAAATTGTTCTGAACGATTCAATAATGGGCGTCATGGGATTAGCGTTGAACAGAGGCTTCAATACGGGCCCTGCTGGCCCTTCGAATATGGGCGATGAAAGTGGGAAGATCACCGGACTTGCGTACATAAGCAATTGCACTCCAAAACCTACCAAAAAACTCAGATCTCTGTACTTCGTTGTCATGGCTGAGATCAAAATCCCGATAGCGAGTCCAAGAATTGCCATGATCGCGATCAGCAAGGGAAGCGCTAAATAATCCATGGTGAGCGCAAAATCAGAATCCTTGAATAAGACATATCCGCCAATTACCACTAGTAGTGTGACAAACTGAATACCAAAGCTGACCATTGCACTCAGGGCTGTTGACAGCGGTATGACCAAGCGTGGGAAATAGACTTTGGTCATTATATTCTGACCTCCAAGGAAGGTCTTGCTGGTTTTGGTAACAACACTAGAAAAATACATCCAAGGGACTATACCCGTGAGATAAAACGGAACCGCTTCGACCCCTTCAGGCGCAAAACCCGCCCCTTTACCAAAGATCAGAGCAAAAGTAAAGGTCATGGTAAGAGGTTGGATCACATGCCATGCCAAGCCCAGCACGGTCTGCTTATACACCGCCACAACATCGCGCCAAACTAACAATCTAACAAGGTCCCGGTACTTCCAGATTTCGCCGATGCGCAGGTCAAACCAAGACTGTGAAGGTTTGATCACTACATCCCATCCTTCATTCCTAACACTCGTTGCCATAGTTCAGGGACACTTAATCTTGCTGGCTTTTTTCAGCTTCGTCTCCTTTCTTCCGCTTCCGACGGCCGTAACCGTAGCCGTAACCATAGCCATACCCGTAGCCACTGCCGTAACCATAAGCATAGCGGTATCCATAACCGTAGTTGGTATTGTAATAGTATTTTGATTTCTTGATGCGCACCCCGTTCAGTATAAAGCCAAAGTTCTGCACCGGGTTTTGCTCAAACACTTCTAGGGCATTCTTCAAATGATCCTTGCTGGCGAAACGCGTATTGAGAACGAACATGGTCGCATCAGCATGTTTCATCATGATCAACGCGTCTGTTATCAAACCTACAGGAGGGGTATCGATGATCACGTAATCATACACTCCCACGCCGTACTCGAATATTTCCTCTAAGTGCTTACTCAAAACCAATTCAGACGCATTCGGGGGAGTTGGTCCTGACAACATCACATCGAAATTCTCAATATGTGTGTTTTGGATACCACTTTCGATAGAAGCCTTACCGACCAGAATACTGCTTAGCCCTTTTTCAGCCGTCATATTCAACCCTTTACTCACCTTGGGCTTATGTAAGTCTAACTCAAGCAACAAGACCTTCTTTCCTGCTTTAGCAAGGATGGCACTTAGGTTTACTGAACAGAAGGTTTTTCCTTCATTCGGTCTATAGGAGGTTACGAGTACCACCTTTCCACGCGACCGATCGGTTGGGATATACTCCAAATTTGTGCGGATCGTCCTGAAGGATTCTGTAATGGCGGCCTTGGGGTCACTGTCCACAACAATGTAATTCTGCTCAGCTTTTTCAGAGGCTATCACTTCTCCAAACAACGGCACATTTGACAGTTCTTTCAACTGATCGCCATTCTCAATCCGCTCATAGAACATGACCCGAATGAAAATAAAGATGAGTGATAGAAGCAAACCTCCTATTGCAAACGTGTAGATGATTTTTACGCGATCCGGTCTTACCACACCAACAGAACGTGCAGATTCGATCACTTTCGTCTGTGGAATGATACCTGCTCGTGCAATGACTGTATTCGCACGCTTCTCAAGTAGAAATAGGTACAACCGCTCATTCACCTGCACCTTACGCTGTATCTCTAAGATATCACGTTGTGATTTAGGCACTCTTCGAATCAGTCCCTCATAATCAGATATCTGTCCAATTAAGTCACCGATCTTCGCATTAATGGCAATTCTAGAATTGTTGATATACACCAACAAATTGGTCTTATTAAGATCCAATGTTTCGTCCAGCACATGAATAGCTGGGTTCTCTTCCTTCGCATCGAACAACAGCCGATTACGCTCCAATTGCATAGCGTACAGGTCATTCAACGTTGTCTTCAGGAACACGTCGTCGTCGAGGATATAGGCTGAAGGTGGTAACAACTTTTCATCCACGTTATTGGTCAAGTATTCTTCCAACGAATTGAGCGAGGCTATTTTTAGTTCTTCCCTACGCTTCTCGTTATCAAAACGCACGAGTTCTCCAAAGTACCGGTTCTCCTCTCGGTCTAGGTCGAGGATATCCTCGCTCTCTTTGTATGACTGCAATTCATCTTCAAAATCATTCAAGATGATACTGACCTCATCGATCTGTTTGTTGATATAGACCAAGGTATTTTCGTTGATATCGAACTCACTCTGCAAAGTGTAGTCGATGTAAACCTTGGAGAGCGAATCCAGAAAAGTCTTCGCCCTGCTCGCAAGCTCATCTTCAACGGTAATTTCAAGGATAGTTGTATAGTCTATGTTCTCCACAAGCAACCGCTGCTTGAATTTATTCACTAGCCATCCGCGGTTATGCGCGACGAACTGGTAGTCCGCTTTGGACAGCTCTTCCATCGTAGAGGGAGAGATCTGCTCGCTTGGGGTCACCCTCAGTTTAAAGTCCCTTTCTACTATGTCTTGGTTAAACGGATAAACTTTATTGATCACGCCATTCCCTTTGTCATAACTCAACTCGAAATGATTCACATCCTTTATTTTCAGGTCGAATGGCTTCTGGTACAAGCCGCCATTCAGTCGCTCTACTTGAACTTTGAAGGGCAAGGATGAATTTTTCTCCTCATACATCTCGGTCGTTTTGAACCGACCGATGTTGTAATAAGCCACATCAAAATTCAGTTTGGCCAACGTAGCCCCGATAAGGTCATGGCTGGTTAGCACCCTTTTTTGGTTAACGATATCGCCATAAGCACCGATATAACCAATGTTCTGATAAACTTGGCTCTGGTAATTATACGTATCTCTATCCTTCAACAGAATCTGAGTGCGAGCACCGTAAACCTCAGGAAGTTTATAGGAATACAACAGACTTAGCACAATGGCCAATATGATCGCAATGACCACGAAATACCAATTTTTCGAAAAAATCCGAAAAAAGTACCTCAGGTCACCTGCATCTATGATCGCGCCTTTGGAGCGGTTACTTTTCTTTGCCATGCAGTTGAAAAGAAAGCCGAGCTCATAGTAGAACCCGGCAGCGTGCAAATATACGTTTCTTCATATGTTTTGCCCCTAAAGTGACCCTTGAATGGAATCTTCGTCTTAAACTTGTTTCCAACCTACAGATGAAATGGCGAATTTGTAGAAATTCCAACCTTGCTTCAGCAAAATTTCTACATTTGCCCCCTGAGTGCGCTAACATGAACAGGAAAAGTAAGCTTTTAGCTTTAGTAGCAATGCTAATAGCTCCTGCTACGTACATAGCTACAATGGCCCAAGGAGGCCCTCCTGTAGGAGGAACACCGCCTTGCTGGCCACCGCCTTGTATACCTATTGATGGGGGATTGGGCTTCTTGCTGGTAGCGGGCGCTGCTTTTGGTGCTAAAAAAGTGATGGACCTGAAGAAAGGGTCAACCAAATAGGTCTGGAGGTGCTCCGTGACCCTCTGTCTAGATTTCTTTTTTACCTAGGAGCGTTCGTGCTCCTCTGGTTTCTACTATACAAATTTGTGCTTGACCCGTCGGGTAGATTGGATTTGTGGCTTATTGACAGAATCAAGGCACAATCAGAATGGCTACTTCAGTTTTTAGGTTATCAGCTACTACCTGAATCATCTAATGTAGAAGGCGACCGCTATATTGGTATACAGGGAGGGCATTACCTGTGGATTGGAAATTCATGCAATGGCCTGAGCATTTTCGCATACTTCTCTGCTTTTATCTTGGCCTTCCCTGGCAGCTGGAAGCATAAACTGTGGTTCATGCCACTCGGCATTCTCCTTATTCATGGTGTGAACGTTATTCGAGTGGCCGCGTTGTGCATTGTTGTGAAAGTGGATCCGGATCTGCTGAGTTTAAACCACGACGCCATCTTCTACATCGTCGTATATAGCTTTGTTATTGGGCTTTGGTTCTGGTGGGTAAAGCAATACGGCAACCTGAAAGCCGAGTTACGCGATGAAACGTAATATTCAATTAGCGGGGTTGTTGATAGCAGGCTTTTTATTGGGCCACGCTAGGGAGTTTTTAGCGTACAACGTCAATTACCAGATCGATCACGTTTCGCGCAACACCCCTTTTTCGTACGCGCACTCAAAATTCCAAGCTGTATTCGGCTCATTGAACATAACTCAACTTACTGGCCTAAAGTGGTTCATCGCTGGAGTCGTGGTTCTGGGTATGCTGTCGTTGACTGTAATATTGGGCCGCGTATTGTTCAACGGTGGCAAATACACTAAAATGTTAGTCGCTGGCTATTCGTTGACCGCATTTACCGCTTTATTACTGCACCTACTGACCAATTACAATGAAGGGTTCAAAATGGCAGGGGTACAACTACTACACGCCTTGCAATACCCTGTTTTGATGTTCGTGTTGATATTGGCTTCCCCGCTGGCGAAGTTCAGTCGACCCACAACCTAATTTCGCATCCAGAGCAAACAACAATGAGCAGAGACACTACGATTTTCAACCTGATCGAGCAGGAACGACATCGTCAAACGGTTGGCGTAGAGCTAATTGCATCGGAGAACTACGTTTCTGACCAAGTTATGGAAGCCATGGGTTCCGTGTTAACCAACAAATATGCCGAAGGGCTTCCCAACAAACGCTATTACGGTGGCTGTCAAATAGTTGACCAAGTGGAGCAACTCGCCATTGATCGAATCAAAGAATTGTTCAATGCCGATTGGGCCAATGTGCAACCTCATAGCGGTGCGCAGGCGAATGCCGCAGTCATGTTAGGTTTCCTTAACCCGGGAGACACCATTTTAGGCTTTGACCTCAGCCATGGCGGACACTTAACCCATGGATCTACGGTGAACTTCAGCGGCAAGTTGTATCGGCCAACCTTCTACGGCGTAGAAAAAGACACGGGGTTGATCGACATGGATCGAGTTGAGGCCATTGCCAAGCAGGAGAATCCGCGGATGATAATTTGCGGAGCTAGTGCCTATTCCAGAGATTGGGATTATGAACGGTTCCGGAGCATTGCCGATGAAGTGGGAGCCGTATTGTTAGCCGATATCAGTCATCCCGCAGGGTTGATCGCTGGAGGTATTTTGAAAGACCCTCTTCCGCATTGTCATGTGGTCACAACCACAACACATAAAACCTTACGCGGGCCTAGAGGAGGCCTGATCATGGTTGGAAAAGATGGGCAGAACAGTTGGGGCATCAAAACGGCAAAGGGTACTGTGCGCAAGATATCATCGATACTAGACAGTGCCGTTTTTCCTGGGACTCAAGGAGGACCCTTGGAGCATGTAATAGCAGCCAAAGCCGTGGCGTTTGGAGAAGCGCTAACACCTGCCTACCGCGCCTATTGTGTACGTGTGATCGCCAATGCACAAGCCATGACCAAGGCATTCGTTGCAAAAGGTTATCACGTGATCAGCGGTGGAACGGATAACCATTGCATGCTGATTGATCTGCGCAATAAAGGAATCACGGGCAAGGAAGCTGAAACTGCACTTGTGGCGGCAGACTTGACCGTTAACAAGAACATGGTTCCGTTCGATGACCAGAGTCCTTTTGTGACAAGCGGTATACGTATTGGAACTCCTGCTATAACCACCCGCGGGGTGAATGAAGCGGAGTGTGAGCAGATCGTAGATATGATCGACCGTGTTGTGGTAGATCATACGAATGAATCTGCAATAGCGGCCATACGGGAGGAAGCGAACCAATTGATGAAGGACAAACCCCTGTTCCTGCCTTGAGAGACATTGAATCCAGAGAAGACCTCACCCACGTTCTGACCGCATTCTATGCCAGAGCCTTTGAAGATGACCTGATCGGCCCATTCTTCACGGAGGTGGCGCAACTCGACCTTGACGCACACCTTCCTGTTATCACAGATTTTTGGGAGTCGATACTATTCGGATCCGTCCGTTACCAAGGCAACGTCATGCACAAGCATTTGGTAATGGATAAAACGAAGATCATGAAGCAGGCCCACTTCGACCGATGGCTAGATCTATTCTCTAATGCGCTAACAGCGCATCATGCGGGTATGAAAACAGACGAAATGTTGGAGCGCGCAAAACTCATTGCCGTGACAATGGCCTATAAAATCGAAGCTTTTCGGAACACCAACTGACCAACTGACCCAGTTTTGCCAATGTCCTCTCCGACATCCAAATGGTGTAGCAAGCCATGAAGGCCAAGGCCATATCGGGAATTTCCACTGCATAAGCTGTTCCCAAATGGAAGCACACCCCAATCAGCAACACGGCGTTCCTGATTGCTTTGAACCAGATCCCGACAACAAAAAACAACTGAAAGCCTAGTGACACATAGGTCAGTATGATTGCTAAAGTGGGTAGCTCTTGTAGAAATCCTAAATGAAAGGTAGGATCTGAAGCCAGCACGGAAAGCGCTTTTCCGCTGAGCCAATCCTCGCCTTGTAGTTTATGCAGGAACGTGCTTAAATAGACAAGCACCAGCTGCAACCGGGCTGCCCATGATGCGAATTGTCTTATTCTTACATGTTCATTTTGACGAAGGGAAAGTGGAATGCACCACAACAGCATGATCGCTACCAACTGCTGCCCTCCGGTGCTTACCATCCATCCTCTCGCGATCAAAATCACGTAAGCGCCCCATATCAGAACCGAGGTCCAGACCATTGGTTTCCGCAAGGCCGAATACCCAGCAGCAGCAATACCACAAAACGGCAGGGCAATCCAAAATCCCAAAGGCATGCTGTAAGCGAGATCCACCAGCCACGAAATCGGCCCTCCTGAAAACTGTAAGCGCGGTGAAACGGGATCAAACCACAGTTTACCCGAAACGGTCAAACAATAACTCAAGAACAACGCGGTCCACAAATGCAAGGCCCTAACGAAGAGTTTCTGTGCCTGTATGCTTACCTGAGGAATCATTCCTGATCGAGCGCATCAATCCAAAGAACACGCTGACCATCTATTTCATCAAAACAGGTCCTGCGCACGTGAACTTCAGGTCTCTCCTGCTCTGTTAAGGCACGTATGTAATCTTGAAACCCTGGCCACGCCTTAAGATCAGCTTCTCCTTTGGCAGAGTCACGATAATTAGACATGCTTCTGCACCCCCATTTTACAATACGCCTGCCCAGCAGATTCTCTCCTTCTGCAAGATCTCGGGTAACACCTTCCTCATCTGTAATCGTCAAAGTGCATCCACATGGCGGAACATCTGGCGCAAATAAATTCCATTGCTGATGAAATAAGGGTCGTGTATAGCTTGTTGACCAGAACTGTAGCCGTGCAGGAATCAATTCTTGTGGCAAGGCATAACACGCTAAGATCAGCGTATGTACCAATGCCAAGATGAACGGCCAATTCTTCTTCCACATTCAATCTCCTTTGAGAGTTCGTTCCGCTATGCGACCTTTGCCACAATGAGCACCAATATAGCCGCAAATAACCCTTCACTTAAGTCTTGGGTCAACATTCCCGCAGATAGTGATTTTCCCATACAGAATATCCCTTTCGGTATATTCAGCACATCAAGTAAAACCGCTAGAACGGGTGTTCGCATTGGCGATACGGTCGTTGACCTTTCAGAGCTTGCGCAAGCAGGGCTTCTTCAGGTAGACGGTGTGGATCAAACGCACTATTCCAACAATACCTTAAATGCGCTTATGGGAGCGGGCAAACAGGGCATGCGCGATCTGCGCAATCGCCTAAGTAGCTTACTGCAATTGGGAAATGCCGAATTGCAGGGCAATGCAGACCTTCTGGCTGTAGCTATGATACCTGTGGCAGATGCGAATATGCATATGCCAGTGCACGTTGGAGATTACACTGACTTCTACAGCAGTCGCGAGCATGCAACAAATGTGGGTACCATGTTCCGCGATCCAGACAATGCCTTGCTTCCTAATTGGTTGCACTTGCCCGTTGGCTACCACGGCAGGAGCTCTTCCATCATTGTTTCAGGAGAACCCGTGCGCAGGCCTTCAGGCCAGACCAAGGCTGATGATGCCGCGGCACCTTCGTTCGGGGCAAGTCGTTTACTTGATTTCGAATTGGAAATGGCCTTCGTGACCTTTGAGGGCAAACCCATGGGCGAGCGCATAACAACGGCAGAAGCAGATGACCACATCTTCGGCATGGTGCTGTTCAATGATTGGAGTGCGCGCGATATCCAAAAATGGGAGTATGTTCCCTTAGGCCCTTTCCTAGCGAAGAACTTTGCCAGTAGCATCAGCCCTTGGATCGTAACGTTGGATGCATTGGAACCTTTTCGCACCAGCGGCTATACACAAGAGCCGGAGGTTCTTCCATATCTAAAATATGAAGGAGACAAGAATATCGACATTAACCTACAGGTAGCGATCCAACCAAACGGAGCCGAAGAAAATGTTGTCTGTAATAGTAATTACAAGCATATGTACTGGACAGCAGAACAACAGCTTACCCACCACTCCGTTGGGGGATGCAACATTCGCTGTGGCGATATGATGGCAAGTGGCACCATAAGTGGACCAACACCTGATAGCTACGGCAGTATGCTAGAGCTTTCTTGGCGCGGAACCAAACCACTTACGCTTGCAGATGGTAGCGAACGCAAATTCATTGCGGACGGAGATACGGTGATCATGCGCGGGCATGCGTCAAAAGACGGTGTGCGTGTTGGATTTGGAGAAGTACGTTCAAAAGTGCTTCCTGCCCTCTGATCATATGCAGCACATTGCTAACTTTAAGTAAATGACAAGCAAGGGCGCTAAGGACGAGTCGGTTTTATCCTTGAAGGAAGAGCAAGAGAATAAGGCGATCCTTGGTGCCTACCGTGGTTTACTAAGAACCCTGAAGACACGTGACAAAGAAGAGACACGTAAGATCCGAAGGGCCTTCAACTTAGCCGTAGAGGCGCATAAGGAGCAGCGTAGGCGATCAGGGGAGCCTTACATACTGCACCCGATAGCCGTTGCACGTATTTGTTCCGAAGAGATCGGGCTAGGCCCCACAAGTGTTATCTGCGCCTTGCTTCACGATACGGTAGAGGACACCGACATCACGCTTGAGGACATTGACCAACTCTTTGGGAAGTCAGAAATGACCATCGTGGATGGGCTTACCAAGATCAGTGGTATGAAGATCCAGCCTGAAAGTATGCAGGCTGAAAATTTCAGAAAGATCCTGCTTACCATGTCGCAAGACGTTCGGGTCATTCTGATCAAGATCGCGGATCGCCTGCACAACATGCGCACATTGGCTGGAATGCGTAGAGACAAGCAATTGAAGATAGCCAGTGAAACCTTGTTCTTGTACGCTCCCTTGGCCCATCGCCTAGGTTTATACAACATTAAGAGCGAGCTAGAGGATCTCTCTTTTAGATACAAGAGCCCTACCCTCTTCAATGACATTCAATCTAAGGTTGATGCCGGCGAAGCCGATCGAAAGCGCTTTATCAAGCAGTTCATTGCACCTATTCGTCAGACACTGAAGCGAGAAGGGCTTAAGTTCAAGATCAAAGGCAGAACGAAAAGCATTTACAGCATTTGGCGTAAGATGCAGGCAAAGCGTGTTGAATTTGAAGAGGTCTACGATCTTTTTGCTATTCGCATAATCATCGATACCCCCCCTGATCAGGAGAAAGCTGATAGCTGGAAGGCTTATTCGGTTGTTACAGACAGCTATCAACCCAACCCTGATCGGCTGCGGGATTGGATTAGTATACCCAAGAGCAGTGGTTATGAAAGCCTGCACACGACGGTCATGAGCCATACCGGGCGGTGGGTTGAAGTGCAGATCCGCAGCAAGCGTATGGACGAGCAAGCGGAGAAAGGATATGCAGCGCACTGGCGGTACAAGGAAGACGGCACCATTAAGGAAATATCGCAGTTAGAATCTTGGATGAACCGCATCCGAGATGTTCTGGAAGACCCGGGATCAAGCGCACTTGATTTCGTGTACGACTTCAAATTGAACCTCGTGAATGATGAGATCTACTTGTTCACGCCAGATGGGGAAATGCGAGCTATGCCCAGTAAATCCACAGCCTTGGACTTTGCCTTTGAGATCCACAGTCAACTCGGCGAACGCTGTATCGGTGCCAAGGTCAACCATAAGTTGGTACCCCTCAGTCACGCCTTGTCTTCGGGAGACCAGGTTGAGATCATCACTTCCAAAAAGCAGAGTCCTAAGGAAGATTGGTTGAAATATGTGGTAACAGGTAAGGCCAGAACCAAGATCAAGCAACTACTTCGCACCCAGAAACGAAAACTCGCTTCGGTAGGAAAGGAAAGTGTTCAACGCAGGTTCCGTAAATGGGGCATCAAGATGGATGAGCAAAACATTCAATCCTTGCTTACTTTCTTCCGCTCGCCCTCGGAGCTGGACCTATACTACAATATTGCTCGCGGCAAATTCGACCTAGATGATCTGGGAGAGATAAAAACGCGTGCAGGTAAACTTGTACTTGAAAAAGAGGTCAAAAATTCCAAAGACGAACGTTCTCTGGAAGAGATCGTTAAAGAGATCCGCGGTTCGAAGGCCGAAGCATTGTTCATCGGCGATGATTTACAACGATTTGACTATCAACTAGCTACATGCTGCAACCCGATTCCAGGAGATGACGTTTTCGGGTTCGTTACAGTATCGGAGGGCCTGAAAATCCATCGACTTACGTGCCCTAATGCCACTTCCTTAATGAGTAATTTTGCTTACCGAATCGTGAATGCGCGGTGGAAGGGTGAAGATGTGGTGGAGTTCTTGGCAGCTATCAAATTCAGTGGTATTGACGACGTTGGCCTTGTAAATAAAATCACCAACATCATCTCGCATGAGCATCATGTGAACATGCGATCCATAAGCTTTGAGAGCAACGACGGCATCTTTGAAGGAAAGGTCATGGCCTACGTGCATGATACCAACCATTTGCAAGGATTGATGGATAAGTTGAAACGGGTCAATGGCGTTCGCAACGTTGAGCGCATAGATCAGGGATAACTTCTCGTTCTCCGTATTGGTCAAATCGTAAATTTGTACGTCTAAATGCCAACCGGAGATCATCAACAACAAGTGACCGAACTCTTCTCTAGTTACCTAGAGAACAATGGTCATAGGAAAACTCCAGAGCGCTTTGCTATACTGAGTGAGATTTACGACCAACAAGGGCATTTTGATATTGAGCACCTATATGCTCGTATGAAAAAGAAAAACTATCGGGTAAGTAGGGCCACGCTTTACAATACGATGGACCTCCTTATGGACTGTGATCTGGTGCGCAAACACCAGTTTGCTAATGCACCTTCTCAATACGAGCGCTCACATGCCTTCAAGCAGCACGATCATTTCATATGCACGAACTGCAATGAGGTACTAGAATTTTGCGATCCACGCATCCAGCAGATAAGACAGACACTTGCTGTTCATATGGATGTTGATGTTCACCACCACTCGCTTCACCTTTACGGCACTTGCTCGAAGTGCAAAAAAACAGCAACTCAAAATGACAGCAACACAAAGCTTTGAACTTGAAGAAGCGGCTATCGATGATATCCACACATTTAAATTAAGTGGCCGCCTTATGGACCAGGCTCAATCTGAGGAGTTGATCGAACACTTAGAAAAGGCCATTGGCGAAGGGAAGAAAAAGATAATCCTTGATCTGGAAGGGTTGAATTACATGAACTCCACTGGTCTAAACACCGTTATCGCGGTAATGAATAAAGTGAAGCAAGGGGAAAGTTCAGCAGTGATCTGCAATTTGAACGCTACCGTACAAACCTTGTTCATGGTGACCAAACTCGATTCAGTCTACACGATCGTAAAGACACACGAAGAAGCCGTAAATAAATTGAACGGCTGAAATACCATTCTATGAACGATACAACAGGAGTTGATGTCCTCCTCGGCGCGCAATGGGGTGACGAAGGAAAAGGAAAAATCGTTGACGTTATCACGCCTGAATACGATGTGATAGCGCGCTTTCAAGGTGGGCCGAATGCTGGGCATACCCTCATTTTCGACGGCCATAAACACGTCCTTCACACCATACCGAGTGGTATTTTTCGAAAGAACACCATGAACTTGGTGGGGAACGGTGTGGTAATTGACCCGATCATCTTCATGAAAGAGATCGACGCCTTGGTAGAATTAGGCGTAGACGTCAAAAACAACCTCCTGATCTCACGTCGTGCGCACATGATACTGCCCTCTCACCGTGCTTTGGATGCTGCTAGCGAGCATGCTAAAGGAAAAAAGAAGATCGGTAGCACGCTGAAAGGAATCGGTCCTACCTATATGGATAAGACCGGGCGAAATGGTTTCCGAATCGGCGATTTGGAGCTACCTGATATGATGGCCCGCTTCAATGAATTGAAAAGTAAGCACCATCGTCTCCTTTCTCTATACGACAATGCGCCGGACAATTCCGAAATGGAAGCTGAGTGGCTGGCTGCTTGCGAGCGGGTCAAAGAGCTCACCTTTGTTGATAGCGAGCATTACATTAACGAGCAACTGCAAGCAGGCAAGCGTGTGTTAGCAGAGGGTGCGCAAGGCACTTTGCTTGACATTGACTTTGGCACGTATCCTTTTGTCACCTCTTCGAATACCATCTCAGCCGGAGCCTGCACAGGGCTTGGCATAGCTCCTGGCCGTATTGGTCGGGTCATCGGCATTTTCAAAGCTTACTGCACGCGGGTGGGCAGCGGCCCGTTCGCTACAGAGTTAGAAGATGAATACGGCGAGAAAATGCGCGCGCAAGGACATGAATTTGGCAGCACAACAGGTCGGCCGAGGCGTTGTGGTTGGCTAGACCTTCCTGCATTGCGCTATGCATGTATGATCAATGGAGTCACTGAACTATCCATGATGAAAGCCGATGTACTCTCTGGGTTTGATACGATTCAAGTATGCACATCTTACAAGTTGAATGGGCAAGAGTATGTAGATCTACCTTATGACCCTTCAGGTGCAGAACCCGTATACAAGGAATGTCCGGGATGGGGCGATCTCTCCGATGGCTCAATTCCCACCTCCTTAGAGCAATACATTGAAATGATCGAACATGCTGTTGGCATTCCTGTAACCATGGTCTCCTACGGCCCTGACCGGAAAGAGCTAACACTAAGAGAAGTAGCTGTTAGTTGAACAGCCTGGAGCCGTGTCCTTGTTGATCCTTGATAATTACGATTCCTTCACATTCAACCTGTTCCATATTCTGGAACCCTTGGTGGATCAAATCGTTGTACGGCGGAATGACGAAATCGAAATAAGCGAGGTAGAGCAATTCGACCAGATCGTATTATCGCCAGGTCCCGGCTTGCCTCGTGAAGCGGGCATCATGCCTCAACTGTTACGCGTGTACCACAGCAGCAAGCCTATACTAGGCGTATGCCTGGGAATGCAGGCAATCGCAGAGCATTTCGATACGCCTCTGATCAATATGCCTGCTGTGCGCCATGGCCGTATCCGATCCATCACTTTTGAAAACGCTCATCCTCTATTCACAGGTGTATCGGAACCCATGACAGTTGGGCTTTACCATAGCTGGGCAGTGGATCATGGCCAATTGAGTACTGAACTAGAAGCACTTGCTTTTAGTGAAGAAGGTTGGCTTATGGCAATGGCTCATAAACAATTGCCTATTGCGGGTATACAGTTTCACCCTGAGAGTATTATGACCACACAGGGTGGCCAAATCCTAACCAACTGGCTTCGATCCGTTACTTAGAAAAGGAAATTGCCGTCGTTATTGATCGGTCTCCTTTGCTCGTACTTCAGGTCACTGAGTATACTTGCTTTCACGTTAATGCGAAAGCTGATGCTCTGTCGGAAACCATTGGGAATGTAGTTGACATTAAACTCCCAGCAATGCAGATCATAAAAGAGGTTAAGTGAAGTGGGCGTATACGCTTGACTGATCAAATCGTAACCAGAGGTAACTCCTAGCTTCAACTGTTTTGTGACGTTCACATCGCCATTCACCAACACACTGTGTGAAATGTCATCTGGTGCCGCTACCAATTTCTCAACACCGTAACTATAGTTCAGGTTTACTCGCCACGGCAAACGCAGATCAATACGCGCCCCCTTGTCTGGATTATCCTCTCCAACAACGGTATCATCGTCTTGATCGTTCAAGGACTGCCCGGTTTCACCGTAACGCTTACTCTTAAAATTCACCCCCACCGCAATGTTCGCATTCGTCAATCGAGCGATACGTCGGTTCTGTTTCCATTCTGAAATACTCAACCTAGTGCCACTATCGGTCGTGGCATAAGGATCAAAGGAGCTATTAAAATTCACATTGAACTTCTCTAGCAAGGTAGTTCTTGCGGAAACGCTGATATTGGACCAGTTCAGTGAATCTCTTATCCAATCCCAATTAGAATTCACGCCTAAAAACTCCAGGAGTCTCACTTTTTTGTACTTGATTTCATCTTCCGAACTTGCGGACTTATCCCGCATCTTGGCTTCCAAATTCTGCACAATGCCAAAATTCACACGTCCAGATTCTCCCGATGGGGGTCTTCCGAAAATGCCAATATCGAAAGGCGAGAATGAACTTAAACTCCCTCCAGGGCCAAACGGCCCTTCGATCTCCGTGCTCTGATCAGGTTGGTAGCTAACCCCTACTGACGGTGTGATCACATGTCTGATCGCCTTGATATGCTTTCCGTTCAACTGAAATGTACCATACAGCTTACTAGTCAAATTAACACTGCTGTTCCAACTCCCAGCCCGCTCAAACCCGGGTATTGTGTCGGTTATGACCGAATCATTCACGGCATCAAAACGCTTATCAATTGTTCTGAAATACCATAGATCCGTGAAGGTTACCCGAGGATTTACTGAAAAGAACTTGGTCTTGTAGGAGCTCGTCAAATTCACATTGTGCCGAATCCCATTGTTGAAGTCATCCAGCAAGTTGCTCAAGTTGTTGAAGCGTAGTTGATCTTCGGTCGTACTTAAACGGTTGTCGAAATTGGTGGAATAGGTGATTGCAAAATCATCGTAAAAATGTTTGTTGATCGCATTCTCCCTACCAAATATCTGCGAAACGAGCATACGCGACATATTGAAATTCAAAGAAGGAAGGGTCACATCGAATGTCCTGTTCAAGGTATTCTGGCTATGCCTGAAATTGACTCCGAGCGTCCCAAGCTCAGGAAATGACAAGGTCCAGGCCACGTTGCTTTGAAACGTATTGCTCAAAAAGTCAAAAGTGCTACTGTTAATCGTATTCGAGAAGTTATTGCTGGAACCAGCATTCACATTCGCACTGAACCGAGTTCTCAGAGACGCCTTCGTATCAACCTGATGATTCCACCGTAGGAAAAAGCTGCGACTACGGGTAAAACCTGGAATCTCCGGATCTCCTGTAAGGCGTGTATTAGAACTAAAATCAAGCGAGCCTGCATAACGGTACCTTGTCTTATATCGACTTAATGCTCTTGCTCCCCAGCTACCTCGGCTATATATATCTCCCGTGAGCTGCAGGTCCATGCGATCTCCTAAAGGCGTGTAAAAACCACCATTCAACAGGTAAAAGCCAAGCGCATCAGACTCTCCCCATGCAGGAATAAGAATCCCTGATGTACCGTTGTTTTGATTGGGAAAAAAGCCAAATGGGATCCCCAAGGGCAGCGGCACGTTACCAACCTTCAATAGAGCCGGTCCTACGATGATCTTGTCATCAGGTATCACCATCATCTTACCTACCCCGAAATGATAATGCGGATTCGGACGGTCACAGGTAGTGAATCGCCCCCCTTTATTATGGATCTCTCCTGTATAATGCCTTTTACTGCGATCGGCCAGAACATAGCTTTCCCCTTCATTCGTGCGCACATTCTTAATCACCCCGGTTTCCGATTGAATGTTGTACCGAATACTATCTGCCTCAAAGCTGTTACCCCCTTGATCCATTAGGGGTTTACCAACAGGCAAGCCAAGGGAATCAGTCGTCCCATGCGCTACAACAATCTGATTATCAAAATCATATGCAATATATGCTGCCTTCAGGCTAACATCCTCATACTCCACCAACGCCTGCCCATATAAGTACACGACTTGATCCTTTACATTGAAGCGAATACTGTCATTGGCAAAGTATTTGACCTCATTCTCTAAGAACTCCTCCTGCTGATCCGCAACAAGGACTGTATCCTGAGCGTTTGTTACGATGGAACACATCAACAAGGCAATGAGGATA
This sequence comes from uncultured Weeksellaceae bacterium, assembly GCA_964585605.1. Taxonomy (GTDB): domain Bacteria; phylum Bacteroidota; class Bacteroidia; order Flavobacteriales_F; family PHOS-HE28; genus CAZPEQ01. The sequence continues at coordinate 23,952 of CAZPEQ010000001.1, forward strand.
ATTGCGTACTGAGAAAAACCCGTGCTGCCTGACCTAACCATAATTTCACCTGCTACAAAGCCGAAAGACGGTGTAGTTGCTATCGGGCGAAATTAAGCGATGCAAGCTGCCATAAACGATCGGAACATGTGTTGTATGAAACATTACCTAGCGATAACGGTTTTATTCTTTGCCTGTTGTGCAACGATAAGCGCACAGGACAATGATCCTAACAAAATCCGAACCGTTGTGTTAGACGCGGGCCATGGAGGCAAGGATCCTGGCAATTTGGGCACCAAAACCTTAAAAAAGAGTGAGAAAGACGTTACTCTGGCGGTTACCAAACAGGTTGGCGCTTACATAAATGAGCATTTCCCCAATGTTAAAGTGATCTACACCCGGGAAACGGACATATTCATTGGCTTAAAGGAGCGTACGAAGATCGCCAACGATGCTAACGCCGATCTCTTCATCAGCATTCACTGCAACGCGAGCGATAATAAGAAGGCCGTTGGGGCGGACACTTGGGTAATGGGCCTGCACAAGACACAAGCCAATTTGCGCACCGCACAGCGTGAAAACGCTACTATTTTACTGGAAGAAGGGCATGATCAAAAGTATGCGGGGTTTGATCCGACTTCCCCGGAAAGCTTAATACACTTAAGTATTCAACAAAATGCTTACATGAGTCATAGTTTGTCACTTGGCGCTCTTGTACAAGATGAATTCAAACAAAAAGCAAAGCGCGTAGATCGTGGTGTGAAGCAAGCCGGGTTTTATGTGATCAGTTATACAACCATGCCTAGCGTACTTATTGAGCTGGGTTTTCTGACCAACAAGACAGAAGAGACTTTTCTTCAAAGCGATCATGGGCAGGACTTAATGTCTTCCGCTGTTTTTAGAGCTTTTCGTAGCTATAAGGAGCAAATAGAAGGTGTTCAAACAACTGTTGGTACTGCAGATGCACCACCTATCGACAGTACCCTTCAATTCAAAGTGCAGATCGCTACGTCAAGCAAAGCGATAAACTTGAAACCAAAGAATTTTAAAGGAATTAAAGGCGTGAGCGTTTACGAGAACAACGGCCTCTACAAATACACGGTCGGCGGTTCGGCGTCCTTAGACGAAACCAACAAGGTGCTGGCGCATTGCCGTGAAAAAGGATATGAACAGGCCTTTATAGTTGCTTTCAAAAATGGCGAACGTATTGGTCTTCAAGAAGCAATTAACTTAGCGCAAGTTCCATAAGCCACAGCGATTTGAAACTATCAAGGCAGCATAAAACTGGGATCCTGGTCATCGTAGGATTGGGAATACTCTATTTCGGGAGCAACTACCTCAAAGGCTTTGGGCTCTTTGAACAAGGTCATAGTTATGTAGCCGTGTATGAACGGGTTGACGGGCTGTCCGAAGCCAGTCCACTTTTCCTGAATGGTTATAAAGTAGGTCAAGTGGCTAGCACGAAAATGATCCATCAAGGTTCTGACGTGGGAAAAATCGCAGTTACATTCCAAATCACCGAAAAGGAATTGTTCGTTCCAAATGATGCTGAAATTCAGATCTTCAGTGCTGATCTCTTCACCAAAGCAGCTCGATTCGATATCGGTACGAGCACAATTTCTGCCCAATCAGGAGACACGCTAGAGGGTTCATCACAACTCAGCGTAACAGAAATGTTCAGCCAAGAGTTGGATCCGATCAAAAGGCGGGCCGAAACCTTGATGGCTTCAGTGGACACAGTACTTGGTGCATTTCAAAAAATCATGGATGAAGGCACGCAAAGTGATATTGCAGTAAGCTTCGCCACGATACGTTCTTCTTTGGAGTCGTTCAGTAACACCGCCGCACGACTCGATAAACTGATTCAAAGAGAGAGCCCGGCTATTGAAAATAGCTTAGACAATTTTGCGGATATTTCTGACACGCTGAACTCCCATACCCAGGACATGGGTAAGATCATCAGCAATATGGCAGCGATCAGTGATACGCTGGCCAATGGCGGAATTGCGGACTTAATGGGTTCCCTAGGAGAGACTTCCATACGTATGGAATCCATACTCAATAAGATCGATCAAGGGGAAGGCAGCTTAGGCTTATTAGCGAATGACGATAGTTTGTACATCAACATGAACCGAGCCGCCGAAGAATTAGCGGTTCTTCTTGATGATTTCGAGAAACATCCTGAACGTTATGTGCAGGTAAGCGTATTCGGTAGAAAGAACAAAAAGCCAGCGATATCCGACAAGGATATTGACGACATCAAAAGCCGTTTAAACTGTTGCCCCTAGTCCATGGGTATCTCTAACATTGTATTCATCCTTATTCTAGTAACAAGCCTTGGCTTATTCGCTCGGAACCTTATGCGGATCGTTGCCAACATCAGACTTGGCCGAGATACCGACAGAAGCGATCAGGCTGGTTTGCGGTGGGCAACGATGGCTCGAGTAGCCTTGGGACAAGGCAAAATGGTGGCTAGGCCAATAGCAGGCATCTTGCATATAGTCGTATACATCGGTTTCGTACTGATAAATATTGAAGTACTAGAAATTGTAATTGATGG
>CAZPEQ010000002.1:0-25532 GCA_964585605.1 uncultured Weeksellaceae bacterium
AACACTGCCATGAGTAGCCCACTCAGAATCAACAAACCGACCATCGATCCCATTGCCACCCCTGGCCTCCATCCACCAAGCAAGTATTTTAAAAAAGCCTCATACCTTTTCTCCAACAAAGGCATTAAGGAGTTTTGGAAGGACTTACTAGCGGAATGAAGTAAGTAGAAGTATAACAGAATCAAAACTGCGGCTATTAAGCTAATCGTCCCAAGACCAAAAACGGCCTCTTTAGTTAAGCGCGAGCTCACAGTTATTAATACGATTCCAAGAACCAGAAACCCGATAAAATAGCGCCACTTCTTCGCCTGACGGTCAATCTCCTTTCCTGTAAACGTAAAGGGCATCGCAAACGAACCAAGCACACTCAGCCAACCCAACGTTGCAAAAACAGACTGAATAAAGTCTGCACTAGTACTGCTCAAAAGCCATAGCATTAAACCTGACAAAGTGAACACCAGAAATTTCAACCACGTTTTCTTAACCGTTGGTTTGTCATCGTCAGTCCTCATATACAAAGAGGTAAGCATGGGGTTGATGACCAATGCCACAAACAAGGAACTACCCAGAACGATCATCAAGGTGATCGGCATCCATTTCATAAACTCTCCCATTAGGCCCGGCCAAACCAGCAAAGGGAAAAACGCTGCCAAGGTTGTAGCTGTTGACGCGATGATCGGCCACGCAACTTCTCCCACACCGTTCTTTGCCGCTCGCATAGGTTTCTGACCCTCGCTCATGAGGCGGTACGTATTCTCCACAACAACAACACCGTTGTCAACAAGCATACCCAGGGCCAAAACCAAACTGAAGAGTACCATCATATTGAGTGTAACACCCAGTGCACTCAAGATCAAGAACGAGATCATCATGGAAAGTGGAATGGCTATTCCAACAAAAAGAGCGTTGCGCAAGCCCAAGAAAAAGAGCAGTACAACAACAACCAGGATCACACCGAAAATGATACTGTTCTCCAATTCGCCGACCTGCGTTTTCGTGGCATCACTTTGATCCCCAGTAATGGTGATCTTTAGGTCACTGGGCAAGTCACGTTTTTTCGCAACCGCCAGTATTTCGTTTATCTCATCGCTCATGGCAATGATATTCTCCCCAGCTCTTTTCTTGACATCTAATAAGACCACTGGCGCACCGAATTCACGGGAGAAACTTTCTGCTTCTTTGTAGTCGAACTCCACTTCAGCGATCTCGCCCAAGCGAACGATATCCATATTCTCCTGCTTGACGATCACATTGCGGATCTCCTCCATATCCGAGAATTCGCCGTTGACAGAAATGGTTCTGCGCAATCCATCTAGAAGCACATCGCCGCCTGAGATGCTGACGTTCTCACTTTGAATGGCATTTGCTACATCACCTAAACTGATGATGCGCGATTCCAGTTCATGGAGGTCTACACTGATGCGTACCTCTTTCTCGGGCACGCCACGAATATCCACTGCGGATACCGAGCCCAAGTTCTCAATGCGATCTTCCAGCAACTCGGCCCATTCATTCAACTGCTCTTTGGAGTAGTTGCCTGATAAGTTGATGTTCATGATGGGCACCATCTCCGAGAAGTTGCTCTCGAACACATTGGGTTCCGCAGGCAGGTCTTTGGGGAATTGAGAATCGGCCTGTGCACGATCTACCGCGTCCTTTACTTTTCGTAAAGCCTCATCTGGGGTGACCTCAAAATCGAATGTTACCTGTATGGTGGAGAAGCCTTGAACAGATGTAGAGACCAAGTCGTCGATACCGGAGATCGTGTTGATCTCTTTTTCCAAGGGACGCGTGATCAACTTCTCCATATCGGCTGGGGAGTTTCCGGGATAAGGTATGCCCACGTAGATCTCCGGCATGATCACCTCCGGATAGGACTCCCTTGGCATGGCGAAGTAACTGCCCAAGCCTCCGAAAATGACCAGCGCCATGATGACCAACACGGTGGTGCGGTTATTAACCGCCCACGAGCTGAGACCGAATTCTTTGTTGTTCTGTTCGTTGAACATGCTCACGTGTCTTTATTATTCTTGACCCGAACACGCTGCTTCTCCACAACGAGCCTCGCCCCTTGATCCACGACCAAGTCACCCGGTCTCAGTTCATCCGTTCTCTCGATCAACACTTCTCTTTTCCCGTTCATTAAGCGCTTGACGTACACCTTGCGCACTTCTGTGATCTCCTCCTTCGAATTTGTCACGTACACATACGATTCACCTTGCGCATCTTCCATGATCAGGCGTGGCGAAAGCACATAAGCGTTGTCTTCCGCCATATTGCAAATGCGTACCGTAGTGAGCTGATTGGGGAGCAATTTTTCGTCACTTGCAGTCAGCTTGCTCGTGACCTTGAACGTGCGGTTACCCGGATTGATGAACCCGCCGATCTGCTCGATATTCCCTTTCAAGGTGTCGCCAATACCCAACACAACGTCTACGGAATCGCCTTCCTTGATGGCCGCTAAATATTCTTCAGCCACATCGCTTTCAATACTGGCAACGCTTGGTGCAACGATCCGCAAGACAGGCATAGCGGGGTTAGCCATGTCTCCTACATTGGGAAAGATCTCGTCGACCACCCCTGCAAACGGGGCACGTATCTGCGATGTTCTTCGTTGTGCGCGCAACGACGCAATAGATGCTTCCAACGATTCCTTGTTCGTTTTCGCTTCTAGGTACTGCACCTCGGAACCGATCATTTCATTCTTCCATAGACGCTCTTGGCGCTGAAATAAATCGGTCGCCAACGTAAGTTGCGTCTCCATTTGTTTGATGTTGTTGTCCAGTGCGCCTGCGTCAATAGCTACCAACCACTCTCCCGCTTTGACCTTATCTCCTTGTTTGACTCTGATCTTTTTAATCTCGCCCATCATACCAGGATAAAGCATGGCGTTCTTGTCTGACTTTACCGTGCCATGCACTTCAACAAAGTGTCGGTAGGTACTCAACATGAAGGGTTGGGTGGTGATCTGCGTGAGGTTCTTGGTCACGTTCGTATCGTTCTCAGCGATCCATTCCTCGACCTCCGACAAGGAAGCGGCAAGTGCTGCGATCTGCGTATTCAAGGAGTCACGCACTTTCATTTTTCTAGCCAGCTCACTGGTGTCAACACCTGTTGGACCGCAGGATACCATGAGCACGCTAAGCGCCAGAAGAGTTATGATGAGCTTATTCATGAGCAGTTAAAATGCGCCTAACGCTTCACGTAGATCTGCTCTTGCGAGCAGCAGGTCAGCTAGGCTTTGTATGTAATCGTTTTGTGAGTTGATCAATTGGGCGCGTTCTTGCGTTAGCTCGAAAGTTGTAACTACCCCTTCTTTGAATTTCTTATTAACGCGTTCGAAGATCTCTTCGGCCAGACTCAAGTTTCGTTTTGCATTATCCAACCGATCCGCTGCAGATAAAATCGCCCGTCGTTTTTGTTGGTGATCGAGTAACAACTGTTCCCGAACCACACCTTCATTCATTTTGGCTTGATCCAGTGTGATCTGTGCCTGTTTCAGTTTATTGCTGCGCACCCCTCCACTGAAAATGGGTACTTGCACGTTGACACCAATGAGTGTAGTTGGGTACCATTCTCCCCTTCCAAACAAGTCAAATTGCCGCCGGAAGGCGTTCTGTTGATGTGCAACGAACCCGTAAACCTTAGGGTATGCACTACTACGCTCATTCTTGACCGTCAAGTCTTGTAACAGCACCAAACCACTGGCTACCTGACTATTGATATGCGCTTCCGGGTCAAACGTTGTTTGCGCAAGCGTGCGCGCATCGATCAGGTCTAATACCAGGTCCAGCTCATCGCTCAACTCTAAAGGAGTGGCCAAGGGTATGCCCAAAACAAAATGCAACATATCCATAGCCGCACCTCGCTGATCTTGCATTTGCCCGAGTTGGTTGCGCACTTCTAATAAACCCAGCTCCTGCCGTTGCACGTCCATGATATCGGCAAAACCACCTCCATTCAAGACATTCACTTGGCGCAGGTTCTCTTCCAAAACAGGTACCAGTTTCTGTAAACTGATCACCGCTTCGTTGGCTACCAACACGCCGTAATACGCCTTCGCTGCAGCCGCTTTAGCTGAGAGCATCGTTTGCTCCAATTCTTGATTTTTATTATTGCGAAAGGCCTTGCTGGCTTTCAAGCCAACCAAGTACGACCCGTCAAATATCAATTGGTCTAATTGTACGCCAGCACTGCCCGTGTACTGCAAGCCAAATTGGAATTCAACAAGCTCATTGGTTCCTCCAAAAACATCCTCGGAAACGGAAACGGGGATGTCTAAAAAGTCTTGAACGCCGATGGTGCCATTTACCTGTGGCAGGCCTAAGCCCTTAATCTCCTTAAGTTGTTGTTCCGCTTTCCTGGCCTCCAAGGTGCTGTGCTGCACCGAATAACTTTGCTGGGCAGCAAGCTCAATGGCCTGTTCCAAACTAACCTGCATTGGCCCCTGCGCGCTTAAAGCCAAGCCCAGAACGTACGTAAATGTGAACGTGAGTGATCTCATTGTTTTTCCAATTCTCGTTTCACTTTTTTCTTGAGATATCTAAGTCCTTTTTCGCTTGCAATGCCGCGTATATGGTAGCGAAATATTTCCCATTGTACGTCAACAAAATTATATTCCGTTGGTGGAAATAATTCGCCATCGAAACTCACATCAAATCGCGACATATATACCCGGACCACTATCGGTATATTCAAATCATCTCGGTACAAGCCTTCTGCAACACCCTTCTCCATATTGCTGGTCATGCACTCAGATATGTGTTCTTTCTCGAACCGTTGCATAGCATCCCACGCTGTGGGGTGGTATTTTTCTAAGTCGTAGTGTACACTTGGATGAATTTCTTTCAGAATACCTGCAACGTATTCCGTAATCTGATAATTCTCATCAATGGCATTGAGGTCTTTCTCGCAGATCCCACGAATGCAGCGATCATGTTCTGCGCATATGCCACTAACCACTTTCTCAACCAGGTCATTCTTGTCTTTCACATGTTGGTAAAGCGTTTTCTTGCTTATTCGCATGTGTTTAGCGATATCGTCCATATTAACGCTTCTAATTCCAAGGCGCAAAAAGACTTGACCAGCTTGTTCTACTATTTTCTCACTATAATTCATATACGACCCTACAAAGGTGTACTAAGAAAACGCAGGAAACAAATTATATTGCATTTCGTTTCCTTCGGGGCTCTGTAAAGTCTAGCTTAAACCCGTAGTCGGACGACCGCATCACAATTCGATTTCCTTTTCTTTGCATGTCTATTGGAAACAAGCATGGATATTGGAGAACGATCTATCAAGAGTTTGTTGGGTGATTCCAGCGCTATTGGAACAAAAGTAAGTGTATCTGGTTGGGTACGTGCATTTCGCAATGACCGCTTCATTGCATTGAATGATGGCAGCACCATCAAGAACATCCAGTGTGTGCTCGATCATGACCACGTGGATAAGGCCATCATTTCCCGGATCACCACGAGTGCATCCCTACGTTGTGTTGGTAAGCTCGTTGCTTCGCAAGGCAAGGGTCAAACGGTAGAGGTTCAAGTCACGGCAATAACGGTACTTGGTGACTCCGACGCTGAAAAGTATCCCATCCAGCCCAAGAAACACAGCATGGAATTCTTGCGAGAGAATGCACATTTGCGCTTTCGAACGAATACGTTCGGCGCCGTTTTCCGCATTCGTCATCAAGTATCGTTCGGTATTCATGAGTACTTCCATAACAACGGTTTCTTTTACTTCAATTCGCCAATCATTACAGCTAGTGATGCGGAGGGTGCGGGTGAGATGTTCCGTGTTACCGCACTGGAAGACACGAAGGGCACTGACCCCAAAGAAGATTTCTTCGGACGTGTGTCTAACCTCACTGTAAGCGGACAACTGGAAGCAGAATTGGGCGCAACTGCCTTAAGCAAGGTCTACACGTTCGGCCCTACGTTCAGAGCGGAGAATAGCAACACCACACGACACTTGGCTGAGTTCTGGATGATCGAACCGGAGATCGCCTTTGCTGATCAAGCGGTGAACATGGATATGGCCGAAGGGCTCTGTAAACATGTGATCAAACGTGTATTGGATAATTGCGCCGATGATCTAGCGTTCCTCGATGAGCGCTATGCTAAAGAGGAAAGTCAGAAGCCTCAGCATCAGCGCGCCAGCATGGGGCTGTTGGAGCGGCTGAACTTTGTATTGGAGAACCCTTTCAAACGCATTAGCTACAGCGAGGCGATTGATATTTTAATGCAGAGCAAGCCGTACAAAAAGAAGAAATTCGAATTTCCCGTGGCCTGGGGTAGCGACCTGCAAAGTGAGCACGAACGCTATTTGGTAGAGAAGCACTTCAACTGCCCAGTGATCGTGAATGGTTACCCTGCCGCTATCAAATCATTCTACATGCGCATGAACGATGTGGGCGACAATGGGTATTCCGACAAAGGAGATACAGTAGCCGCTATGGACGTCTTGTTTCCTGGTATTGGCGAGATCATTGGCGGTAGCCAACGTGAGGAACGCTTAGACAAATTGCAGGAGCGCATGGCCGCGATGAACATTCCGCAAGATGAAATGTGGTGGTATTTGGATACCCGTAAGTTCGGTACGGTACCACACGCGGGCTTTGGTTTAGGCTTAGAACGTTTCGTGTTGTTCGTAACCGGCATGAGCAACATTAGAGATGTAATCCCATTCCCAAGAACACCAGGGAGTGCGGAGTTTTGACCCTTCCCTTCGAGTGCCTCAGGGCAAGCTCGCTCAGGATTGCAAACCCAGTTTTAAGTAGTTAAGTATGAAAAAAATCTATCACCTAGGCAATTGCTCAACTTGCCAGCGCATCATCGGCGGCTTGCACAACGTAGAATCTTTTGAGCAACAGGAGATCAAGTCGCAACCAATCACCGAAGAGCAGGTTGATGCCATGCAAGCCATGACCGGCAGTTATGAAGCGCTGTTCAGCAGGCGCGCGATGAAGTTCCGCGGTATGGGCCTGCACGAACAAGAATTGTCTGAGCAGGACTACCGTCGTTTGATCACGGAAGAATACACGTTCCTAAAGCGCCCTGTGATCGTTATCGACCAAGAGATCTTTGTGGGGAATAGTAAAAAAGTGGTAGCCGCTGCAACAGCGGCATCGAGTAAGTAGCGCTTATATAGCCCGCATGCGGTTGTTCCGCGGATTGTGCTCTATTTCCGCCAAGCCAAGAGCCTCCATAAGTGGTGGCATATACATACCAAAGCGCCCTCTAAAATTCTTCTTTAAACCGTACCACCCTCGGATCGGATTCTGCTCGGATCTTGCCCAGTGCTCCACCGTACCAGGCTTGGTTGGCGCTTTTTCATCCTTGCTTCCCATCAGCATCCACGTTCCATGATCTCGCAACATCTGCTGCAAGTCTTCAATCGCCCGTGCATCGTAGTGCAGAACCGTCTTCCCAACTGTGCACACAATGATCTCTAAACCATCCTTTTCATCGATGTACATGGTATACGGTGATGTTCCCGGAGGGGTGTTCAACTGCCAAGGATCATCTTTTCCCCTCTTCTCGTAACTCATTTCTGCTTCCTTTTCGCCAAATATATTTATTGCTAGCTGATGGGTCGTAAATAGGCGGTGTACGGCGCAGACGCTAAATTTGCGCCATGCTCAAGCAGTTCCTCGGATTAAAGCTCTCCCAAAAGCTCAGCCCTCAACAAATACAGTTGATGAAGCTGCTACAGGTGCCTACTGCGGAGCTAGAGCAGCGAATCAAGCAGGAGATCGAAGAGAATCCGGCTTTGGAGGAGGGTGACGAGTTGGAGGAAGATCAAGACGCATTCGAAGGAGATCAAGAGGAGCAGGACGAGGCTCTGGAAGAGTTTGATTTTGACGACTACTTTGACGACGACACGCCCGATTACCGCCTAAGTGCGAACAACCATTCCGCTGACGATGAGGAAACGAGCATGCCACTTAGTGGGGGTGCCACGTTCCAAGATCTGCTGCGCACCCAAATAGGACTGCGCGACCTAGATGATAAGACCCATATGCTTGCGGAACACATCATAGGCAACTTAGATGAGAGTGGCTACCTGCGCCGAGACTTGGACAGCATCATTAACGACTTGGCTTTTGGCCAGAACGTTGTGGCTGAGAAAGATGAATTGTTGACGGCGTTAGAAGTGGTGCAGTCGCTGGATCCTGCAGGAGTGGGGGCACAAGACCTACGCCAATGCCTGTTACTGCAATTGGAAAGAAAGGTGCGGCCGGATGCCAGCACCAAGACCGCCTACGTTATTCTCGATAAGCTATTTGATGCGTTCACCAAGAAGCACTACACCAAGATCATGGAGCGTCTTGATCTGGAGGAAGAGCATTTGAAAGATGCGATCGAAGCGATCACTTCTTTAAACCCCCGCCCTGGAAATACGGTTAAAGGCAGTAGCCGCAGTGCGCAGGAAGTAGTTCCCGATTTTGTAGTCAACGTGGTAGATGGCCAGCTTGAGCTTTTATTGAATTCCAGAAATGCTCCCGAGTTGAAGGTGAGCCGCACCTACCGGGATATGGCCAAGGATTACAACAAAACGGCCAAGGAAAAGAAGGACAAGTCGCAGAAGGAAGCGCTGATGTTCATCAAACAAAAGCTGGATAGTGCGAAGTGGTTCATTGATGCGATCAAGCAACGCCAACATACCTTGATGACCACCATGAGCGCTATTATGGAGCATCAGAAAAGTTATTTCTTGACGGGCGATGAGACCAAGATGAAACCCATGATTTTGAAGGACATCGCGGAGGTAGTCAATTTAGATATCAGTACGGTAAGTCGGGTGGCGAACAGCAAGTATGTGCAAACCCCTTACGGCACCCTTTCGCTGAAATTCTTCTTTAGTGAATCCTTAAGCACGGATAGCGGGGAGGAGGTGAGCACACGTGAAGTGAAAAAAATCCTACAAGAGGCTGTAGCGAATGAAAACAAACGCAAACCGCTAACGGATGAAGCGTTAATGGGCCTTTTGAAAGACAAAGGCTATAAGATCGCACGGCGCACTGTTGCCAAGTATCGGGAGCAGTTGAATATTCCTGTGGCCCGCTTAAGGAAGGAATTATGACGCGTATTGCGCGTTTCATTTCATGGGTCTTCCACCCCTTGTTCATGCCTATTGCCACCTTAGGCTTGGCCATGCTGATAGACCCCAAATTGAGTTATTTCTTGAACGCTGGTATTCTATTGCGGTTCTTCTCCTTCTTGGCGATCATGACCATTGCCTTTCCTGCCGTTTCAATATTGTTACTGCGATACCAAGGAGTCATTAGCAGTGTGCATATGCCTGATCGGCAAGAACGCACAACTCCCTTTGCCATGGTGTTGGTCTACTACGTTATCACTTACGGGTTTCTGATGCGTATTCCCTTGGATCCCGTGGTTTATTGTATGCAAATGGGGGCAATACTCGCGCTGGTGCTGACCATACTCATTAACCTCAGTTGGAAAATAAGTGTGCATATGGTGGGCATTGGCGGGTTAGTCGGTTGCATAGTAGCCTTGGTCACTTACCACCGCCCCATGGATGCCACGCACTTGATCGGAGGTTTGATGTTAATCGCTGGCACGGTAGGCACAGCTCGCCTCTTACTACATGCCCATGAACCAAAGGAGATCTACGGCGGTTTCTTTCTGGGCTTGTCATGCGTCTTTATCACTGTTGCGATAGGTGCGCCTATTTTATTCTGATCAAGCCTCAGCCAAATTCCGCAGCTTACACTCCCAGTTCCAGGCGTCACGCAGTGATTCATCCAGTGAACGTTCTGCACGCCACCCCAGCACTTCTGCCGCTTTGGAAGAATCAGCCCAAATCTGTTCCACATCGCCCACTCGGCGATTGCCGATGGTATGTGGTAGTTTAAGCTCGTTCACCCGTTCGAACGAATCAACGATCTCTTTAACCGAAACACCTGTTCCTGTTCCAATATTGAACACCTCGCAACAAGAGGCCTCTTTCCTAGCCATCCAATCCAAGGATCTTACGTGGGCTTTGGCCAGGTCAAGCACATGTATGTAGTCGCGCACACAGGTGCCGTCAGGCGTGTTGTAATCATCACCGTAAACGGTAAGTGACTTGCGAATGCCCGCTGCCGTTTGCGTAATGAAAGGAACCAGATTATTCGGCACGCCAAGTGGCAGCTCGCCAATATGTCCCGTTGGGTGTGCGCCTATCGGGTTGAAGTAGCGAAGCAAGGTGAGTTTCAAACTTTCGTCTGCGGCCTGCGCATCTTTCAAGATCTGCTCACACATGACCTTGGTCCAGCCGTAAGGAGATTCCGCATTGCGATCCGGTGCTGATTCCACTACGGGCAGCACATCGGTAGTACCGTAAACCGTACACGAAGAGGAGAACACCAAGGCATCTACCCCATTGCGTTGCATAACGCGCAGCAAGCTGAACGTGGATGAAAGGTTATTGTGGTAGTACCTCAAGGGCTCCGCCATAGATTCTGGCACCGCTTTTAACGCGGCAAAATGAATGACGCCGTGGACAGGTCCTTCTAGCGTGAAGATCCGGTCCAAGGCATTCTCATCTGCAACATCTGCTTCATGGAATACCGGGGTTTCCCCTAAGATGTTCGCGATTCCTGCTAGCACGCTGCGTTGCGAGTTGCGCAGATCATCTACAATGACTGGGTGATAGCCAGCTTTAGCCAATTCCACAACGGTGTGTGATCCAATGTATCCAGCACCTCCCGTAACAATTACTTTCTTCATAGTGGGTAACGCGAAGATAGGATGTTCAGCGCGCATCGAGGCAACACATTACCTTCGAGGCTCAACTGGCATGAAAGCACTTAAAATCATCTTATTACTAAGCAGCGCGTTTTTGTTGATCTGCTTCACTTCCTGCAACCCTACACCAGCTGAAAAGTTGCTTATGGAACGCATTCAACGTGATAGTTTGGCGGCAGATAGTGTTGCTCGTGCTCAGGCTATTCGCGACAGTTTGCAACGCATTGTCGATACCCCTTTGCCGATATCAACTCCTGAGCCAACGTCAATTGAAACGCTTGAACCCGATACGGCTAAGAGTCGCTTGCAACAGGTGATCGATGTGTTCACAGACACGAGCTTGACCAACTGACACTTACAGGGGTTTCTGATCGCATCAATCAAACACCACGGGTATCATCGCTGTTACTCCTTCATCGCTGCTTAAGCGCAAGAAGTATAAACCCGAAGGAATACCATCCCTTTCTACCTGCATGCTTTCCATACGCGGGTCCAGTTGCCAGTTGCGCAGTACTTGACCCAAGTTGTCATACAGGGTCAGGTTCGCATTGGATAGCCCTTTCAGCCTCCCTCCGAATTCAACCCTTCCATTTGCCGAGATCGGATTAGGGTACACCTTCACTTGTGCGCCACTTTGCAATTCATCAATACCTACGCTGATCACACCCAGGGTGACGTTATCTACACCGCAGATCACATCAAACGTGTAAACACTGCCATTAAATGTGGTGCTAACGGTGGAGGGCAAAAGACAGGAATCTACACTTGTGGCTGTGATGATCTCAAACTGGTCATTCACCGCGGCAGCGAAGCCCAAGGTGACATTGAGATCACCCTTCAGGATCGCATCATCATCTATAGCCAGCACGTCAAAATCGGTTCCTGCATTGATGCCGTCCAACTCCAGATGAAGCACTGCGCTAGGGGACGAATTGTAATCGCTGAGGATGTTCAACGTGCCCGGAGAATTACCCGGAAACACATCGCCTTCTACTACGTAGCCATTCCCGATCCAAAGTGAACCTGCACCGGAAAAATCTCCATCTCCCGGCTGTATGTTCTGTAGAACCAGCCCTCCTGTTTCGGCCAAGATCATTCCTGGATCATCGTGAAAGAGTTGCGGAAAAATATCTGAGTTCGCTGTACCCCCGGTTTTTTGGATCAGGCCGAGATTCATGATAAAAGCGCCGCCACCGGAAATATCGTTGTCGGATTGAATGTCCAACACGCCTGTCAACGTGTTCACGAACGTGGTGTTCGCTCCAGTCATACTCATGTTCGTGGGACTGTTCAAGTTGAATACCCCTTCATTGATGAATTGCAAACCACTTTGCATGGGTATGGGGTTCACGCCACCAATAGCATGAATCGTACTCATATTCCTGAGGTTTCCGCCCGTAAGCGACCCTCCTTCCCACTGCACTTGGGCGCTTCCGCTGAAGTTAAAAATCGCCGTATCTACAGGGGGAAAGCTGAAATTGCTGTTCAACAACCGCATTGGCCCATCTAACTGACCAGTGAGTGTGCCATCGAAGGCCGGGCCATCAAAAACGCTTAACGCCGCACCGGCAACAACATCGTATTGGCCACCATTGAGTAATCCGCTTGCATTGGCAAGAACCAAGGTGTCGCCTAGCACAGAGATAGTCCCGCCATCGTTGGTGAAGCCAACACGGATGAACGCATTCTTGCCACTCAGCGCTTTCACGATCGTTCCTTCGTTGAGGAATTGGCCACTGAAAAAACCGGTGAACAGGTTCGAGTCTAACAAGTTGATCGCGCCTACCGGGCTATTGTGCAGCAGACCAGTTGCATTTCCGATCGTGATTCTACTGTTGTTCACGAGGTCTATTACCCCGTTGTTCAAGAGCGTTGATCCATTTACCGTGTGGGTGTTTGAGAACGTTCCTGTAATGGTGATCTGGCTTTCATTAATAAGATCTCCACCACTGATCGTTCCTCCAGCCCATTCTAGTTGGTCAGACCCTGTAAAATTGAACCTAGCCGTATCGCCCGTTGGCGGATTGAGGCCCCCTTGAGCGATGAGCGGTCCGTCAAGCACACCTGTTAACGTACCAGCAATAGCTACATTATCAGATATGGTGATGGATGCACCACTGCTGACATTGTAAACACCGTTGCTTAAGGTCGGGTTGACCATGACGGCCAAATTTCCACTGCTCACATCAACCGTTCCGCCGTTGTTCTCAAACACGACATCTATCGTAAAATCTCCTGTTCCACCGGTTTTTTGGATGAGCCCTTGGTTATCCAATGTTGCAGTGAACGCAGCGATATCAAGAATCCCCTCACCTGGTAAATTCAGCGTGCCTGAAGGGTTAATCCGTAGCGTGTTGCTCCTGAGCCTGAAAGGGCCACTTCCCGCATCTATGGTCATCGAATTGTTCACCTCTATCAACCCGTTCCTAAAACCTTTGGTCAATGGGCCAACTCCGTTAACGGATCCATCTATCACCAAGATTCCCGCGCAGGTAATATCTCCTTCCATCATGTTCAACACGGAGCCGGTTTGGAAAACCCCGCTTGAAATTCCCAGACCATTATTGGTTGTCTTGTTCAAGGTTGCACCACTCTGCACGGTTAGTGAATCCGCGCCCGCATTAACATCTACAATCACCACGGATCCGCTAGGAATGATAACATCATTGGATCCATTGGGCACTCCAGTTGGCGACCAATTGTTCATATCACCCCAAGAACCGTTGTTGGGGCCTATCCAGGTTTTTACCTGCGCACTGGATATCAAGGTGACACAGAGAAGTAGAAGTATGGAGTAAAGTGTTCGCATTGGATAACGTGTTTGTGGTGTTTATTGAGTACAACTTTACCATGAAAACAGAAGCAAAATGACGCCAATAGCGAGTATTCGGGATGCCAAAAAGCGAATTTGTGCGGCAGTATCACGAGTATTCGTGATGCGGGTGCTAAAACCGGGCAAGAAAAAGCCGCTCCCGTGCGGAGCGGCTGGTTGTGGGCCCGGCAGGATTTGAACCTGCGACTAATGGATTATGAGTCCACTGCTCTAACCACTGAACTACGAGCCCAAGAAGCTGCAAATGTAGGATCCTGAAGATAATTTGCGGCATCTTTGAGCGCTTCCTTCAGATGAAAGCGACCTGACTTGCATGCAAAGCATTCGAAACTTGTGGAATACGTGGTCTGGCAAGGTGTTCCTTCTTGCTATTCCCATTTACCTCTTTATAACGGTGAACGACAATTGGATGCGCGATAATGGTACGGGCTGGCAACAGATACACCGTAGCGATGTGAAAGGGTACTACGGCTATTTGCTCAGCACGTTCATCCGCGGTGATCTGGGCCATGAGCAGCCGGATGGCGACTATATTCATGAAACGCCTGACGGCACGCTGAACAAGTATTTCATTGGCACATCGATCATGATGGCTCCTTGGTTCGGGACTGGGCATTTGGTGGCAGCGGTTGTTGGCGAAGAGCAGGATGGGCTTTCTTGGCCCTACCTCATACTTGTGAACCTAGGCGCGTTGTTCTACGCGTTTCTGGGTCTTTTCTTTTTTCGGAAGCTCTTATACGATTCCGAAATAGGTGATGCACTTATTGCCTGGCTGCTATTGGCCTTGTTGTTTGCCACACTCGTGTTGCAATACACCAGCATTCAACCCGGGTGGACACACATCTACAGCTTTTGCTGCGCGATCCTTTTCTACCATTCTGCCAACCGTTTTGTTGCACAACACAAAACCAAATACCTTTTCATTGGAGCTGTGCTTTTTGCATTGATCGTATTGATCAGGCCAGTGAACGGGCTACTGCTCTTGGGTATTCCCGTTATTCTTGGTCCCCAACTCAAGGCCTTCGTGGCTGGTCTTAAAAATCAAGCGCCCAATCTGTTTGCAGCTTCTTGCTTGGGCACTGCCATCGTGTTGATACAACCTTTATTCTGGTATTTGCAAACCGGTCACTTCGTTGAGTGGAGTTACAGAAGTGAGGGTTTCCATTGGGATAGGCCTGCGTTCTTGCAGGTGTTCTTCAGTTTTAGAAGAGGGCTATTCATTTACACTCCGGTGCTTTTGCTTTTTCTTGCTGGTCTAGGGGTTCTTCTCTTTCGTCAACGGCATCGTGCATTATGGGCCTTGCTCTATTTCTTCGCCAATTCATATGTGATTTCCGCTTGGTGGATCTGGGATTATGGCGGCGGATTTGGTCAACGTCCTTTCATTGAGCACTACCCAATCCTCTTCTTTGTAATTGCGTTGGCCTTGCAGGAAATCGGCCCCAAGATCCGCCGTTTGTCTTTTGCGTTCATCGCATGTTGTTCCGTATTCACCATGCTACAATGGGTTCAGTACCAGCGCGAGATCATACAGCATGAGTACATGACTTTCGATAAGTATGCGCATGTGTTCTTGCACTTGAACCAGTGGTACGAATTCAACCTGGGTGGCGTGGAACAGATCCCCCCACACCATCCGAATGGTATGCAACTGATCTATAGTGGAGGCACGGCCATACCTGCAAATGAAAAACCCTGGGAGCTGGGCATGGTATCAAAAAAAGACTTTGCACATTCTCCTCCATTCGTTTGCGAACTCAATGCGAAAATTGAATTCAGCACATCGCTAACTGTCAGTACAGACCTTGCGCCTGTCGGAAGAGCACTTTTCCTGAAGGCTTCCGTTCAACGTTACGAACCGTATATTGATGCCACGCACGGTGCATTGGTAGTTCTCTCGATCGAAGGGCCCAATGGCGAGAAGAAGTACTACGATTCACACCGACTTGATGCCATGCGCCGCGCACATGCTAAAACTTGGGAAGAGCAACGCATAGCTTTTGAGATACCTCCTATGGAACAAGGTGACGTGCTCTCTTTTTACATTTGGAACCAAGCTAAGAAGACGTTCTATTTGGACGACTTCAGTGCTGAACTATATGTGGTGAACGACTACTGAAATGGACGCAACGAACATAGATACCTTATTGCTTGATCTAGGCGGAGTGCTGATAGATGTTGACTACCAGCGTACTGCGAAAGAGTTCGAGGCACTTGGTCATGGTGACTTCGATCGGCTATATAGTAAGGCCAAACAGGATAGCCTATTCGATGATTTCGAAACGGGGCATATAAGCCCAAAAGGATTCTGCGATCAGGTGCGCCGTTTGGTTTCTTCAGGCCTAAGCGACCTGCAGATCATTAACGGATGGAACGCCATGTTGGGATCTATCCCGCAAGAACGCATTGACTTGCTGATCGAATTACGCAAGCGTTACAAGCTACTCTTACTAAGCAATACCAATGCGATTCACGTGCCCGCCTTTGAAGCGATCATTCAACGAGAGAACGATATCGACCACTTCAAGGATCTATTTGACGGGGCGTATTACTCGTACGAGATCGGTTTGAGAAAACCACATGCTAAGGCTTTTCATTATGTGTTGGAGCGACATGATGCACAACCGGGAAGAACGCTTTTTATTGATGATTCTATTCAGCATGTTGAAGGTGCTCGGAAAGCTGGTTTGCATGCCGAACACCTTGAATTAAAAACGGAACATGTTATCGCTTTAGTGACCCGATTAAGTCTCTTAGCCTAAGCCGAATCTCGGCTACTGGTTAGTCATATTCTCCGACTTCTTCTCTTGACAGAGTTCTACCAAAACACCATGCGTACTTTTCGGATGCACGAAACAGATTAGCTTGTTATCCGCGCCGCGCTTTGGTTCCTCATTCAGCAAGCGAAAGCCTTCCTTACGCAGCCGTTCCATTTCCGCCTCAATATCTGCAACATCAAATGCCACATGGTGAATGCCCTCACCCTTCTTCTCAATGAACTTCGCAATCGGGCCGTCTTCTTTCGTTGACTGAAGCAATTCGATCTTATTGGGGCCTACTTCGAAGAACGAGGTCAATACACCTTCTGAAGCCACCTCTTCCCGCTTGTAAGAACCAACGCCTAGGAGTTTCTCATACAGGTCTTCTGCTTGATCCATATCCTTCACCGCGATTCCTAAATGTTCGATCTTCTTCATGTGTGTAAAATAAGAAAGCGGAACCAAGGCCCCGCTTTCAACAATGCGTTAGGTGGTTGAGATCACTTCTTGATGAAGGTCTCACCCATTTTGTTATCGTAATTCAAAAAGTACTCAGCCTTTTGCATGTTGTTCACGTCAATACGGTTTCCGAAACCTTTCTTCACGATGTTGCCGTACCCATCATAAATCTCGTATAGCGTTTCAGAAGAAAAATTGATGGTGCGTTTTGTACGATCAGGTGTAAAAGTCACTGCTGAAACACTCGGGTCGGTGTAAGTTGCTGTTCCACTATACCGTGGTTTCTTGGTGAAGTCCACTTGCTTTACCCGGAACGTGTTCTCACCACTGTGCGCCGTAATCTTGAACTGGTAACTGTTATCACCCGTTGTACCCTTACCGATCACCTCACCTACTTTCACCCACTTATTCCAACGCTTTTGCTCAATGATATATGGAAGTTCTCCTGTCTCATTTCTGGTTGTCCACTTCAAGACACCGCCATCCACAGCTATGGATACATCGTCGAATGTACTCTTCGGTTTAAGTACTTCTGGGTTAAGCACGATAGGAGCACAACCGTCCTTGTGTTTGATCTGGATCAGCACTTTATCGCCTTGCTCCAATTGAAACGCTTTCATATCGATCTCAAAAGCACTGGAGTTGATTTCGTCCGTAGCAATCAGGTCATTAACCGTTACCTCGAAAACACAATAACCAACACCTGCCTCAGAAAACGGGTTTTGGACAAAAATGTTCTTGCCCTGGTAGTTGCCCTCCAGAACAATGACCTCAGCAGAAACATAGGTCATAGCCAAGACGGCTAAGATGGCAGTGAGTTGACGTAGATGTTTCATCTTTACTTTAATTGTATGCGAATGTAAGGATCATTCAGGTTTCAGTGCTTTTCGCGCTTATGGAATACCAACACCCCAGCTGTTATTTTCAGTTCCAGGTGGTTCTCTGCAGGGGGAATCGGGCACGAATACGCGTCGTTGTAGGCACAATATGGATTGTAGGCCTTGTTGAACTCAAGTACAAGCTCTGTGCCAAGTGGTCCTTTAAGGTCTAAATAACGCCCTCCGGCATAGGTCGTTTCAAAATTCGTCAAATCAGTAAATGGCACGAACAAGTGGTTTTTATAGAGTCGTTGCTTCGAAAGCTCCAGGTTCTGGTACACAAATAGCTCCTCCTCCACACCGGCAACCGTGAATGTAAGCTTACCCACTGTTTTATAAAGCGGAGTGTGCGACGTGCTGGTCGTCATCTTGAACGCATCGGCCGAATCCAAGGCTGAGAAAACAGCTACAACCCGCATTTGTGGGTTATACGCATAGGTTTTCAAGCGTTTGAACTTCTTCCTGTCCCCATCAGTAAGCGGGCTTGTATCGGGGCTCTTGAACTCCTCGTTCATGTTATCCCAGTAGGCCTTCCACTCTTCCTTCGGATCTGCATCGGCCAGCACCCATGAGCAAAGCATAGCGCCTACGACAACCAGGCCTGTTACACTCATGACCCGGCCTTGGGCACCACCGCGCCGCTCATCTTCTCTATATCCGCTTCTGAGAATTTGCCATCTTGAATATCGCTGACTACAAATGATCGATCACCCACTTCCAGCAACTCATATAAGTGCACGAAAACCAAGTTGTCAGATTCAGGAAACTCACTGCGGTAGACAAGTCGACCGGGTTCGTCCGTGACGAAGGTGTGGGTCTGAATAAGATCGCGCTCTAAATCAGCCTTTCTACGTTGAACCTCCCCGATCTCCTCTGAGATAATCAGTCCGAATTTATCTCCAGCCCTCACCTCTAAGTGTCCGAATTCCTCTCTCCACAGCACACTTGGGGTAGTTCCTGGTGGGGTTGACACGGTTAATGGAAAATCTTCATTCGACAGGTCGGTGCTCACCCAGTCTGCCTTCGGATCCACCGGCGTTTGTTCTGTATCTGCCGTATCAGCCTGCTGATCTACGGCCTCGCCACATGCCACAAAGGCCAATAATGCTAAGAAATAGAGTGCTTTCATAATAAGGCAAAACTACATCTCCTCCAAGCTCATAGGTAGAGGTTCTTGCAAGAGTTACCACTATCTTTGCTGGCCTTATGAGCAGCAGCAATAGCAACGTTCGCGTGCGTTTCGCACCAAGCCCTACTGGCCCCTTACACATGGGAGGTGTTCGCACGGCCTTGTACAATTACCTCTTCGCGAAAAAAATGAATGGGGATTTTTTGCTTCGTGTAGAAGATACCGATCAAAAACGTTTTGTGGAAGGCGCTGAAGAGTACATCAAGGAAGCACTGGCCTGGTGCGGTATCACGCCCGATGAAGGGCCTGGCTTCGGTGGTGATCATGGCCCTTATAAGCAGAGTGAGCGCAAGGGCATGTACAGGCAATATGCTCAAATGCTGTTGGATAAAGAGGCCGCCTATTATGCATTCGATACCCCGGCTGAGTTAGAGGCCATGCGGGAGAACTTAAAGGCTGCCGGCGTTGCTGCCCCTCAGTACAACGCAGTCACCCGCAGCACCATGCAAAACTCGTTGACACTAAGTGCCGATGAAGTGAAGAATCGCTTGGAGCAAGGGGATGCGTATGTGATACGCTTGAAGGTGCCTCGAAACCAAGACATCCGGTTTGAAGACATGATCAGAGGGTGGGTCAACGTTCGTTCAACCAATGTCGACGACAAGGTGCTATTCAAAAGTGATGGCATGCCCACTTACCACCTGGCAAACATCGTGGATGACCACCTGATGAAAATCTCCCATGTGATTCGTGGTGAAGAGTGGTTGCCCAGTGCACCCTTGCATGTGCTGTTATATGAAGCATTTGGTTGGGATGCTCCAAAATTCGCGCACCTCCCACTTATTCTTAAGCCTGACGGCAAGGGGAAACTGGGGAAACGTGATGGTGACCGCCTTGGATTTCCGGTATTCCCGTTGAATTGGCAGAACCCAGAAACACAAGAAATAAGCAGTGGATACCGCGAACGCGGGTATTACAAGGAGGCATTCGTGAATATGTTGGCTATGCTTGGGTGGAACCCGGGAACGGAACAAGAATTATTCAGCCTAGAGGAACTGGTTCAGTCCTTCTCGCTTGAGCGCGTTGGCAAAAGTGGGGCCCGGTTTGACCCGGATAAAACGCTGTGGTACAACCAGCAATACTTGCGGCAACAGGATGACCAAGCCCTTGCACAGGTGCTACTAGCGGGCCTGCAAGAAAAAGGCATCTCTGCTTCTGAACAGCAGGCCATTACTGCAATCACCTTAACAAAGGATCGTGCGGTATTCCCGCAAGACGTGGTAGCTGAAGCCGGCTACCTCTTTGACCCAGACTATAGCATCGACGAGGCGATGCTGCAAAAAAAGTGGAAGCCGGAAAGCGGGGAAATCATGGAAACCTTCCGCGACCGACTTAATGGGCTTAGCGATTTTGACCAAAGCGCTGTAGAAGGTGCACTCAAAGGGTACCTCGCGGATTCGGGTCATAAAATGGGCGGCATCATGCCTCTTTTTCGTCTGTTCGTGGCTGGAAGAATGAGTGGTCCGGGTATGTTCGAGGTCAGTGAGTTGCTTGGTAAAGCAGAGGTTCTAAGGCGAATCGACCGGGGTTTGGCATTGTGTAAGTCATGGGCTTGATCCAACTTTCAGGTATCAAGGTGTACGCCTACCACGGCTGTTTGGAAGAAGAGGCTAAGATCGGTGGGCATTATGTCGTCAACATCAGTGTTGATGCTGAATTAAGTCAAGCCGAGCAAAGTGACAATTTGGAAGACACGATCGACTATGGCCGAGTGACGGAGATCGTGCATGAGCAAATGGCGGTGAGGTCTAACCTGATCGAACATGTGGCCAGCCGGGTATTGAACGCCTTAACCAAAGCATGGATCGGTGCCGTTTGGGAGGTGGAGGTGGTTAAAATCCGTCCACCGATCAATGGGAATGTAGATGAGGTCTCATATACCATTCACAGTTGAGCGGGATCAGCTATCTTCGCGCACGCTTGTCAGAAAAGTAAAAGGTTTCGTGGCCGAGTGGCTAGGCAGGGCTCTGCAAAAGCTCGTACAGCGGTTCGAATCCGCTCGAAACCTCTACTTTCTTGCTCGTTCAGGAATACAGGATTCCTGTAATCTGATTTGTTGAATAGTAGATATTCAGGTAGTTGTATACCGATCTTTACTTCAACTACGTTGCTATCACACTATGAGAATGCTTAGCCGCTTGTTGTGCATCACAGTCCTTGCGATCACCACTTCAAACATGACCGCGCAGATCGCCCTTGGCGAATGGCGTGACCACCTCTCTTACCAGAGCGCGATTGGATTAGCCGAAGGCAATGGTTTTGCGTTTTGCGCAACTTCTTCTGCTATTTTCAGCTACCACCTAGAGAGCGGTGAAGTGGAGCGATTCACCTCCGTAAACGCCTTGAATGACGTGGAGATCAGGTCTATTGCATGGAATGATGCGATAGGAGGCTTACTGGTGGGTTATGCCAACGGTAATTTCGATATCGTTCGAGGAAGTACGACGATCAACATGAACGACATCAAGATCAGCGGCAACATCATCGGTGATAAGAGTATTTATGAGATCGTTTCTCAGGGGCCGATCGCCTATTTGGCCTGTGGTTTTGGAGTAGTGGTCATTGACCTAGCTGAGGTTGAAGTGAGAGAAACGTGGTTAGTAGGGCCTGGTGGTTCCCAGCTGCGGATCAACGACATTGCCTTCTACCAGGATTCCATCTTCTTAGCCACGAATTCTGGGTTGTTAGCTGCTGCCCAGAATAACGCGAACCTTGCTGCTTTCACCGCTTGGAACAAAATCCAAACCGTACCGGGATTACCTAATGGGCCGTTTGACTTCGTGGAGACATATGGCAATGACCTACTCGTGAATTTTGATAACAGTGTGCAAGAGAGTGATTCCGTTTACCGCACCAATGACCTTACAAATTGGAACGTCGTTGCTGCGTTGGTAGGTGAAAACAACTTGCAACTGCGTGTTGCCAATGGCTTTTTAGTTGTGCCACACACCTCTAACTCTGAAATGCTAGATGCCAATTACGACTCATTTAATTCTGTCTTTGGTTATGATAATCTGGTCAGTTTTCCAAGAGACGCAGTGCGTGGGCCTACTGGGGAATTCCTCATAGCAGATTCACGTTTTGGACTCGTACGTTCTGGGGGAGGTAATATCGCCGATTTGATCTTCCCGAACGGCCCTCCTTCCATCGATGTAAGGCGTATGTACAGTTCCGGAGGAGTCTTGTATGTGGCTACAGGGGGCGTAACAGGAACTTGGGATAACCGCTTTGACCGGAACGGTCTATACCGTTTCCAAGACGAGAACTGGGGATTCACGAATGGCACCAACAGTGCTCTAATGGATACAGGGGCAAATCTATACGCTGGTGCAACCGTAGATATCATTGACGTTTGCATTGACCCGGATGACCCGAACCACGGTTGGGCCAGTAGCTGGGATGAAGGTTTGCTCGAATTTCGTGGTGAGGATCTTGTACAGATATACAACCACACGAACAGTGCCTTGGAATTCGATGCTGCCCTCAACCAAAATGACATGAACAATTTGGTTCGGGTTGCCGGAATTGAATATGACGAAGAGGGCAATTTATGGATGACCAATTCTGCCTCTCCTACTCCGATCGTGGTGCGCACACCTGATAACGTCTGGCATGCTTACGACCCGGGTTCCATCTTGAATAACAATCGTTTAATGGGTGACATCCTGTGCGGGCAAAATGGCTACAAATGGATCATTCGACCACGAACCAATGGCTTGCTCGTTTTCAATGACAATGGAACACTCCAAAATACGGCCGATGACCAGTATCAGGTCATTACAACAGCAGAAGGTCAAGGCGGGTTGCCGTCGTTAGATGTGCTTTCCATTACAGAAGATTTTGACGGGGAGGTATGGGTAGGCACCAACAGAGGTGTAGCTGTATTCTTTGATCCAGACGCCATTTTCAGTGGCAATGAATTTGATGCCCAGCAGATTCTCATTGAGCAGGACGGGAACATTCAAATCCTGTTGGAAACGGAAGCTATTTCAGCTTTAGAAGCTGATGGTGCGGGTCGTAAGTGGATAGGCACGGAGAACTCCGGCGTTTTCTTGGTTAGTAAAGACGGCACAGAGGAACTCCTTCATTTCACTACTGAAAATTCACCACTACCTAGTAACACGATCAATTCTTTGGCCATTGATGGTGTATCAGGAGAGGTCTTCATAGGTACTGACTTTGGCATTTTCAGCTACCGTGGTGATGCAACAGAGGGCATCTTCCCCTCTGCATGTGCAAGTGTATTCCCTAATCCTGTTCAAGAAGATTACCAAGGACCCATCACGATCACTGGCCTTACCCGCGAGAGTGATGTGCGTATCACCGACGCCGCAGGCAACTTGGTATTCCGGACCAAGTCTAATGGTGGCCAAGCGATCTGGCCCGGAGTGAATTTAGATGGCGAGCGCGTTAGCTCCGGTGTCTACGTCGCTTTTTCCGTCGACTCATTCGGCGTTGGCACCTGTTCTACTAAGATCTTAGTCGTGCGCTAAGTCCAACCCATGCTCGTGCATTGTCAAGGCTTCGTGATCCGTGTGTTTAAGCATACTGATCGCAGCATGATCATGCGCTGCTTCACCGATCAATTTGGATTGCGCAGTTACGTGGTCCGCTACAGCAAGAAAACACCGCGATCTTTATTCCAGCCCTTAACGCTTTTAAGCATGTCGGTTCAAGAGCGAAATGATCGAGACTTACAACAACTGAAAGAGGTATCACTCGTGAAGAGCTCTCCCGGCCAAAGTGGCAATATGCTCAAGAGTACCTTATCGCTTTTTATCCAGGAGTTTTTGGTACATGCCCTGCGCGAGGAAAGTGGAGACTCAAGTCTCTTTACGCTACTTGCCCAAACGGTGACCGTCCTTGACCTGAACCCGGGGCCATGGACAGCGCATCAATTCTTAATCGCATTCGGCAACCACATGGGTATACTGCCTCCCCCACCAGATAATGCGGCTACTTGGTTTGATTTGGAAGAAGGTTCTTATTCAGCATTGCAACCCGCTCACATACATTGCTTTGGAGCACCTTGGTCACAGATCTTACCCGCACTTCAGCTAGCGCAATTCGGAGAGGATCCAGCGCTTACATGTACCGCCGATGAGCGTCGCGACATGTTGGACAAATTGCTACTCATCTTCCGCTATCATACACAGCGCAAATTCGAGTTGCGTTCTCCAAAAATGTTACGAGAGGTCCTCGCGTGATCCATTGCTACTTGACGTACTTTCGCGGCACAGGCAATCAATTTTCTTACTTCTCTGAACCATGCAAAACGCGACACCTCCTGTTGCCAAAAAAGAAGATCACCTTCTGGAAGCTCACGGCCACGAGCGCAATGATGAATACCATTGGATGCGCCTCTCTGAGCAGCAGCGTGAAACGCCAGATGCACATGCCCAAACGGTCATTGATCACTTGAACGCAGAGAACGCCTACACGAAAGCCATTCTTGCGCCAACTGATGTGATTAAGGAGCAGCTTTTCGAAGAGATGAAGGCGCGCATCAAACAAGATGACAGTTCCGTGCCTTTTCGTGAGAACGGGTATTGGTACAAACATCGTTTTGAAACGGGAAAGGAGTATGCCATACACGAACGACGTGTGGATGAAACGGACTCATCATGGGTCTTGTTGATCGATGAAAACGTAGCGGCTAAAGGCCTCGACTATTTTGATCTAGGTGCGATCGAAACCAGCCCAGACAATCGCATTATGGCTTACTCGGTGGATACCGTAAGCCGGCGCAAATACACCATCCGCTTTCGCGACCTGAATACAGGCGAAGAGCTTGCTGATACCATACCCAACACTTCTGGGGGGTGTGCTTGGGCGGATAACAAAACCGTTTTTTACACCATGAAGGACGAGACCTTGCGCTCGTTCAAGATCTTTAGGCATGTGTTGGGAACTCCTGCTGAAGATGACGTTGAAGTGTATCATGAAAAAGACGAGCAGTTCAATTGCTACGTGTACCGCAGCCGCTCTGATCGGTTCATTATAATCGGCACCTACAGCACGCTTGAAAATGAATATCATTTGCTTTCTGTAGATGATCCGCTAGGTAAGTTCGAGCCTTTCCTCGTGCGTGAGGCAGGCCATGAGTATGACATTGATCACGCACCCGGTAGTTGGTACATCACCACGAATTGGAACGCGAAGAACTTCCGATTAATGAAATGTTCGGAAGCGGACCGCAGCAAGGACAATTGGACAGAAGTGATCCCGCATCGGGAGGATGTACGCTTGGAAGATGTAGAGCTGTTCAAGAACCACTTGGCCATTAACGAACGTAGCGGAGGCTTAACGCATTTGCGCATCCGGCGTTTGAGTGACGGACATGAGCACAACATTGCATTCAACGACCCTGCATACGTGTGTTATGGTGGTACCAACCACGAGTGGGATTCGACAAAATTCCGCTACGGTTACACTTCGATGACAACGCCTTCCAGCGTGTTCCTCCACGACATGGATACGGGTGAAGACGAGTTGCTGAAACAGCAAACCGTACTCGGTGATTTCGATAAAAGCAACTACCGATCCCAACGGCTAATGGTACCTGCACGTGACGGAACCTTAGTGCCCTGTTCCCTTGTCCATCATGTGAATACGCCATTGGATGGCAGTGCACCCTATTTGCAATACGGCTACGGGTCT
>CAZPEQ010000003.1:0-24442 GCA_964585605.1 uncultured Weeksellaceae bacterium
AAGATGTAGCCGGCATCGGCACTGCGGTAATACAGTCCTGCTCGCACGGCTTGCACGTAGCCGAATTGGTCGTAAAGGATGTGCCTTGCAGCACCCCCAATAATGAACTCAGTGAATTTTCCTTGGCTTTGGAATTGCACCATCGGCTGGATGTCCCAAAGCGCGTTGATCGGACGGTGCAATAAACCGTGGATCACCAGGCGGGTATCCAAGGGAGCCGCAGCGGAGTTCAAAAAGCCGATCTCCGGGGTGGTCAAGTTGTAGAGGGCAATACCACTTTGTTGACTCACCCTGTGACTTTCAAAATACCGATAAACAAAACCTAAGTGCACATCAGGATGTGATAGACCGTCCCGTGCGAAAGTCTCGCCAGTGCTCAGGTTGGGGTCAAAGACCGCGCCGTTGAATTGTGCATCCCATTGGAACTGGTTCGGATTCAGGCTAATGCTGGTAAAACCCACTTGAACACCAGCTCTGATCGTATGACCTTCCGCTTGCGGCAGCGCGTACTCGTAACTCGCACCCAGGTCAATATGAAAGGTGTTCAATTGCCCATCTCCTGCACGGTCATTGTAGATCCAGGCGCCTACGCCTAGTCCTTCAATACCTTTAAAGTTGCGCGCATCTCCGCCCATACCGAATGTCCGGTAAGGAACGGTTACAGATCGCCACTGTTGACGGAATACGCCATGAGCACGATAGTCACCTTCAAAGGCGCCTATGGCACCCGGGTTCAACGCCAGGGGAACTTGAAAGAACTGCGAAAAGTGAATGTCTTGTGCCTTTACGCACAGCGGCAGCACGAAGGCTATGAGTAAAACTTTCCTCATTCAACCACTGTTATGTTCCCTTTCTTGAAGAAGGTTTGTCCATCAGCGCAAACAGCATCCAAGTAGTAAACAAAAACAGCAGGATCTACCAGTTTGCCCTTGTACGTTCCATCCCAAGGAAGAGATTGGTCGTCGGTTTGGAACACCTTCTCTCCCCAACGGTCGAAGATCCTGAAGTCCAGATCGGTGATGAAACCGCTGCGCACGAATAAGAGGTCATTGCTACCATCTCCATTTGGGCTGAATGCATTGGGTACGAAAATGTCGGGTTCTGCGCAGTTTAATTCCCGCACCACAACGCGCAAGGAGTCTGATGCCGAACATACGCCGTCAGTGACTAACACGGTGTACCAAGTGGACACGCTAGGGCTTGCAATAGGGTTGGCAATATTAGGATTGTTGAGTGTTGAAGCGGGGCTCCACGTGTAGGAAACACCACTGGTGGGGGTGGCGTTTAGCTGCGCTGTACCACCATCTTGAATGACGGTCGGAGAGCCTGTTGCGGTCACACTTGAACCGTTCAACGCAGATACGGTCACAATAGTGGACAAGGTTGATGAACAACCTGAAGGGCTGGCAACCACGACATCGTAGTTTGTGGTTGCTTGCGCGTTGACCATGACCGTTGCCGTTCCTTGCCCTGACAGAATGCCCGTGGTCGGGCTCCAGGTGTACGAAGAACCGTTATCTGCTCCTGTTACGGTAAGCGGGATGGTTTCATCCGCACAAACCAATGCATTACCGGTTATTCCCACTCCTCGAAGAGAAACGGTCACAACAACGCTGTCAACAGCGGCACAGGCCATGCTGTTGGTATACGCCATGGCATAAAAGGTAGTGGTACTTACCGTTTGGGTACCAACAACACTATCGGTCACACTGGAGTTGAGCATCGTACTAAAATCAGGATCAGTGCTCCAAATGAAGTTAGATGCTGTGCCATTCGTGTTAGCCACCAACGTGTAGGCCCCAACAGGACCACATAAGGTCGTGTCATTGTTGATCAGTAGGGTAGGTGTTACGCCTGCAACCGTCACCACAGCAGTTGCCGTATCCGCAAAGTTGCAGGAGTTCGGGTCGGTGGCTATTAAGGTGACAGTATAACTACCAGGAACTGCGTAGGCATGACTGGGCTCTGCTAAAGTTGAGTTGTTCTGATCTCCAAAATCCCATTGGTAGTTCAGGGCACCTGAGCTTGTATTGTCAAAGGAGATAGCGGCACTCACGCATATCGTATCGGGCGCAATGAAGGATGCGGTTACTAGTGGCGCATCAAAATCAAATAAGAACACTCCATTGTTGCAGTTTGGGCTGTTGTTCGTGGCACTCCAGGCACCCGGGTCGGGTTTGATCGGGAAATCCGAATTGCCACCACAACCCGCACATACAGATTGAAAACAACGGCCACGGCGATCAAAACGACTCGTTCCGCCATCCACATGTTCTGCACTAGTTGGGCCACCGTAGAATGTGGCGTAAGTGACGGCACTCATGTCATCTTCGTAAACCGCTAAGAAAAAGTCGGCACCCGTTGTTGTGGTTTGAAACGCATTGGGTGTTGAAAGCAACCCCGTTGTACTAAGTTGCCCTCCTTGGATAGGACTTCCCCAACCCGCTATGTAGATCTTATTACAACGGTCAACCAAGAATGCAGTAGGAGATATGTCAGGAGTTCCGTTACCATCACCTAGACGTGTGCTCCACACAATGCCTGTAAAATCGCTGTTGAATTTAGTGATCAGCTGCCCACTGTTCGGATTGTTGAAGATGGCATTTTGGATGAGATCTGTTGGATTAGGGGCTTCCGTTTGGCCGAATATGTGGGGAATGCCGGACATATCGGATTCAATGAAATATGCTTGGTCGTAGTTGACCGTACCATAGTAAGTGCCTGCAAGGATAGTAGTCCCGTCGGGTGTGATCTTTGCCATATACGCATCTGCAAGGCCGCCTTGAAAATTGCCCATTACCGCACCGGTTGACACAGGCAGGTTCGCAGAGCTGGTGCCTCCTGCAACAAACAACTCTCCAACAGGATTGATGTCTACGGAATACAAGGCGTCATCATTTGTTCCACCTAGATAAGTGCCCCAAATAACCGCATCCAAGCCTGCGGTCAGTTTGAAAGCACATCCTTCTTGGCCTCCAGCATTTGTGGTTTGAATGGTGCCAGTGGTGACGGGCAGGTCAGTTGAGTATGTACAGCTTACAATGAGCACATCCTCGTTCGCATCTAACAACACTTCTCCTCGCACCTCATCTGCATAATTGAAACGCAAGTCAATGTTGATACCATCGTTATCGGCTCCTCCCAAATATGTGCTTCCAACTAAGGCTGAACCGTCAGCACTTAAGCGCGTAATGATCATGTCAGAGCCATTAACATAATTCACCCCCAATCCGGCAAGCGATAATGCAGGGCCGCCGTTATACGACACGTCAAATGCCGAAACGGTGGTCGGGTAGTCTGCAGAGCTAGTGGTTCCGAATACGAAGCACTCGTCTTGGCTATTGACGATCAAACTATGCGGAATATCGTCGGCACTTCCGCCCAAGAAGGTACTCCAAATCAGTTGGGTGCCGGTCGTGTCATATTTAGTGATCGCAATGTCGGTACCGTCACCCAGGCCATCACCGCCCGCGTGCGTGGTTTGATAAGCACCTAGCGTTGTGGGGTAACCTTGTCCGAAGGCAGTGCTTCCACTATAGAGGAATCCATCAGAATCGAACGAGGCGGTGTAACCGAAATTGTCAGAAGTACTGCCACTGAACGTTGAGAAGACCAAGGTGGGGTCAATGATGAGTTCCTTGCTCTTGTCGTACGCACCCAGCACAAAACTCACTATGTCGTTTTTGATCTTGAACCTACAATCAACAACTTGCCGTATGCCATTGATGATCTGGTAGGCAACAGGAACAGTCTCTTTCAGCACACCAAAGGAATGCATGACCAACAGTTCATTCTTCACGATCTGCATATCATCTGCACCGTCATACGTGAATCCGATCAGGGCAGGATCGACATTAGGGCCAACGATCAAATCGTATTTCAAGTAGCCGTTATGTCCTTCGATGAGCAAGTCGATACCTTCATATAGCGTACTTGCATGTACCTCCCCAAACGATCGATTATTGGAAGCCCACCTAGAACGGTCATTTCCTAGGAAGTAGTTGCTAATGCCGGGTAGGGCGAAATTGCCTGTACCATTCACCTTGGTGTTGGCCCCAATGAAACGCAGCTTCATTGCATGCCTGTTGAGAGGAGATGGAAGTCCGTGACCAGCAGATTCTTCTGTCTCATGGAAGGCTTCAATTTGGGCCGCATCCATTAGGTCAATGATCAGCTCATTGCCAGTTATCCACACGGTTGAGGCCCCTAATTGAGTTCTGAATTGAACAGGGCTTGGCCATTGCCCTTTATTTTCGGTAAAGCGCAAAGGCGAACCGTACTGTCCTGACAGGCAGTATGTTACAAGGCTAAGGATAAGCGCGGTTAGCAATCTGACCATGAATCAGCAATATAAAGACTACTTACTTGACGTTCAGAAGAAAAGGAATGTTGTATCAAAAAGGTATTTGAACCTAAATTATGAATGACCATATTTGCTCTGGTCGAGTAATAAAATCAGGAACGCGATGATCATGATCGACACTATTCATCCCTATTTAGTACCCCTCAAAAAGCGGTTTGAGTCTTTAGCTGACGTAGACAATGCAGCAAAGATGCGAGCCTATATGAAAGATCAATTCGTCTTTTATGGCATCAATGCTTCGGATAGAAGGGATTTGATCAAAGACCATGAGAAATGCGAAGGCAAACCCAAATTAGAGGACGTTGTGCAGATCGTTACGGACTCCTGGGAGCTAGCACATCGGGAGTACCAGTACGTGGCGTTAGATCTCTTTATGGGGAATGTCAAGAAAATGCCCATAGAGACGATTAAATTGGTGGAAAAGTGCATTACACGAAAGTCTTGGTGGGATACGGTGGATATGCTTGCTATTCACTGCGCTGGCCCATTGCTAAGAGCAAATCCTGACTGCTTGGTGAAGACGAATGAAAAATGGATCAGCTCAAAGAACAAATGGCTGAATCGTTCGGCGTTACTGTTTCAGATCAGATACAAGGAGGCGACTGATCGGACGATGCTGTTTGATAACATCGAGAAGATGTGCGACCATGATGATTTTTTCACACGCAAGGCCATTGGCTGGGCGCTAAGAGAACATGGTAAGACTTATCCGAAGGAGGTCAAGCGTTTCGTAAAAGACACGCCGCATCTATCTGAGCTAAGCAAGCGCGAAGCTTTGCGGAATATCTGATTTTCCTTTTCAGTTTCGCGTTGACCTTGCTTATTGCGTGGTACTTACGGTCAGTTCTCCTCTTTGGCTAATTCCCCTTTGTTGAGCACGATCTTGAATTCAACTCGACGGTTCAATTTCTTGTTGCGCTTGGAATTGTTAGGCACTTTCGGGTGGTCTTCTCCATAGCCTATTCCAGTCAGTCGATGCCCATCCACTTCTTCTATTAACAGGTACTCTATCACCCGTTTTGCCCGACGTTCGGAAAGATCCTGATTGAAACTGGCTCGGCCGTCTGAATCTGTATGAGCACTGATCACGAGATGAACCTCTGGGTATTTCTTCATTAGCGCTACAAGCTTATCCAGTTGCTTCATGAAAACAGGTTTATAGGTGTCTTTGCCAACATCGAAGTAGACCATTGACGCGGTGAGGACGGTGTTGTTGTACTCTTCCACCGTCTCTAGGTCAAGATCCAAGTCCTTCAGATCTTTCAGTTTTTCCATCTTCATGGCCAAGACCTCTGCATCGAGGTACTGCCACTCCCTTAGCTCCTTGAAGATCTCGAAAGCTTCTTCTAAAGAACTGGCTTCGCCAATAGAATAACTGAACACATCCTTTTCTGGAATGTACCGTTCTATGATGCCATATTTGCTGCGCACTTTATCAAAGAACGGATCGCTCATATCCATGCGCTCTTTCGAGGTCGTAAGCTCTAATGTGAACTTGACGTCCTCGCCCTCAACAAAGGCTATTTCAAAGCCATCGAACGGAAGTTCCTTGTAATCGAATTTCGCTAACTTCTCTTCGGCATTCACGAATACGACTTCCTGGTCGCCATCTTCTGAATCTTTAAAACGTTTGATCACATTTACCTTCTTCGTAACGCAGTAATTCTGAATATGACCTGTCGCATTGGGTTTTCCCAAGACATCTAGCCGCAAGGTGTACTGACCTTCATCCTTGTATACGTGCTCATGCGTTGGCCCCCAAGATTCATTACCATCTCCGAAATCCCAATGGTAGGTGGCAATATCCACACCCGGGAGTTGTGATTCTGCGCTGGTCAGTTCAACGGTCTTACCAGCGCGAAGGCTATCGTTTATGCTAATAACAGGTTGGAATTCATTTTGCACGACCAGTGTGTAAGACGCTTCAGTAAAGAACACGTGCTGCGTTTCCTTGTCAACGATCTCCAATTCCACAATGTACTTACCAGGTTCTGTATAACAATGTTCGGCGATCGTGCTGTTGATCAACGTTCCATCACCCAAGTTCCACCGGTATTCCAATGGTAGACGATTTGGGTTTTTAAAATTTCCAATGTCTTGGAATTGGTAACAAAAACTATTGCGCTTCTGGGGCTTGCAATCCCTGAATGGCGGAGTGGTTCGACGAAAAGCATAAATCATGTCATCACCACCTCGGTTTGAGCTGAACAAGCCTTGCATTTGGTCTTGGTTCGTGCTAAATCCAAGATCGTCAAACTTTGTATTGACTGGTTCAGGAAGTGCTACTGCTTCTTCCCAATTGCCGCTTGAACGGTCAACGTAGTAAATATCTAATGCGCCAATTCCTCCTGGTCTGTTGCTTGAGAAATAGAGAACATTCGGTCCTGCGCAATGTGGGAATAGCTCGTTGTTCGTTGTATTTATTCCAGCACCTACGTTGATCGGTTCACTCCATTTATCTTGAACTAACTCAGCATAATAAATATCTGAACCTCCATGGCCAGAAGGGTCTCCACTAGCGAAATAGATACGTTGTCCATCAGATGAAAAGCTGGGGTGCATGATGCTGTAATCCTTCGTATTGTAAGCGTAGGCAACGGGCTCACTCCATTTGCCATTGGTATTCACGGAAAAGAAAAGGCCTAGTTTGTTCTGCCTGCTCAAATTGTCTTTAAAACCTTTGGGAATGATCAAGTTCCGCGTAAAACATATGGTGTCTCCTGTTGGCGAAAACGTTGCAGGGCCATCATGTACAGGAGTCGCTAATGTTTCATCGAACAATACAGGTTCGCCCAGATCTTGTCCATTCCATGGTACATAGTACATGTCAGCGAATGGTTTTCCGGTTCCTTTTTCGGTGTATTGTATTACCTGATCTCGATGCCGTAATGAAGACATGACAAAACCGTCTTTATACAGTACGGGTGCATAGTCCGTAGCTGATGGTTTGATCTTCAATTTGGTTACATCATAGATATCCTGTGCCCAGCTGAATGAGCTCAAGAAGATGCTTAGAAGTGCAAGTGCTTGTTTCATTAAAAGTATCGTGGATTATGCGTTAGTATGCGGAATCCGAACTCGTATTGCAGCATGATCTCGTGCGATCCGCGTTCGAATGGTGCCAATTCTGAAATACTCAGGTCGTAGGAATATCCGAATCTGATCTGGTCGGTTGCCAAGACTTCGAACATGCCTATGAATGCGTCATTGGTGCGGTACGACATACCGAGCCAAACTTTATCTTTAATGATCAGGTTCGCGTTCAGGTCTGCTTGCAAAAACGAGTTGTTGTCGTAGCGTATCAGAACAGACGGTTTCACCTTAAAATCACGATTGATTTTTTGTAAGTATCCAGCAGTGAGCATCGGTTCATACGAGCGAATATCACTGTCTATTTGCAATATTTGAGCAGTTTCATTTAATGAATGAGAAAGGAGGAAGGGAACGGAAAGGCCTGCAAAGAACTTCTCTCTCGAATAGTAATAGACCCCTGCGCTAAAATTGGGCCTGGCTTGTGATGATTCACCCAAGAAGAATTCTTGGTCATTTGGATCAATGGTCTGCACTTCGCTCCAATTGGCTTGAAGAAAACTAACCCCCACACCAAGGCCAAAGGATAGCTTTGCGTTATTGCCAACCGGCATGCGGTAAGCATAGTTGGTGAATACGCCAGTTTCTCTGGTTACTCCTATTTGGTCGTCAAAAACGGTAAGGCCTAGGGCGATCTTCTTCTTATTGAGCGGGGTATGAATTGTCGCTAGTGCAGTCTTCGGAGCACCCGAAAAACCAACCCATTGTTGGCGATATGTAAGTGTTGCGGATAAGGCATCTCGCGAGCCTGCGTAGGCTGGGTTGATCAGCAATCCGTTGAACAAGTACTGACTTGTGATCGGCGAATGCTGGGCCTGGGTTGCAAGAGACAGCAGAAGCAGTGCGGGTAATATGTAAGACCTCATTTTCATCGTTTAATGATCACATAACCAGTGTAAGTATTGCCTTCTTCGAGTTGGAGTACCACGAAATAGGTGTCATCAGGTAGTTCTCGGCCATTCATGGATCTTCCATCCCATTCATTTCGGTACTGCATGCTCTCGTAGACTTTAACACCCCAGCGATCAAAGACACGTAGCTCCGCATTCGGGTGCCCATTGATGCCAGTTACTTCAAATACATCGTTGACCAAGTCACCGTTAGGTGAGAAACCTGTAGGTATCTGTAAACTGTTCAAGGTTATCATTACCCTGTCGCTTACGCTCAAGCAAGGGCCATTCGTAACCGTCCAGAGTAATTCGTTCTCACCGCTTTGAAGACCGCTAACGGTAGTGAATGGATCGGTGATATCGTCGATAGTCGCTGAACCCTCCAAGACACTCCACAGGCCATTGCCTTGTGTAAGCGGAAGGGCATTCATAGTAGTTGAGGGCTCAATATCAAGTACTTGGTCTGGGCCCGCATTCACTGCGGAAGGATCCAATGGCTCGAAGAAGGTGACAGCAACGGTATCATGGGCGGTACAAATGCCGTTGCTCAGGGAATAAACGAATTGGTATGTGCCGAAAACGGGAACCGATACGGTGGTTTGAGGATCGGTTTGATCATCAAAAGAAATACCCGTTACCGTGGCCGACCAGGTGCCATTGGTTCCAGGGCCGGCATTCAACTCGATAGACAAACCACATGTTTCCGCATCTACGCCAGCATTTGAATTTGGTGCGTCAACTACAAAAATGGTATCACTCTCTGCAGACTGGCAACCTTCACTCCCAACCGTATATGTTACGATGGCGAAAGTTTGGGTCAAGGCTCCTGGGTCGAATAGCCCGTTGTTCACGCCTGCACCAGCCCATGTTCCTCCACTTTGACCTTGCACGAGCGTCGACAGGTCGATCGGCGTGTCCGTTCTACATAAGGGGCTGTCTGGGGCATTCCAAGATGGATTCGCAGGTACTCCCTGTATCACATGTATTTCAGATGTTGCCAGGCCAAGACAGCCTAATACCGTGTACTTGTAAGTGCCTACTGGATCGACCCCTGGAACGAAAATCCCCGAACTTGAGTCACCGTTTACTTGCCATAAGCCGCCAGCTAGGGCGTTAGCATGCAGCAGAAGGTTGAGATTGATAGGATCAGTTTGATCGCAAATAGTCAACGTGTCAATTATTTCCGGTCCAGCACTTGGGGCGAGGATTATCTCTACTGTTGCTGAACTTGGTGGGCAAACGCCGATCGAAGGAATACGGTAGGAATAGATTCCAGCAGGATCCGTCTGAGGATTGAATAGTGCACTTGTAGGCACGGAGTTCGGGTCGAGCCACGTACCGGATATCGTGTCGCTGAATTGATCCAGTAACAAGAACAAATTTTCAACCGGACCATCTTCGCATAAAGTGGTGTCGTTTCCTCCAATACCAGCACTGACGAGCTCGTAAATGATCAGGGTAACCGTATCAACCACCGCAGGACAACTTTGGCTTGAGTGCACACGGTAAACGTACTTGTATACACCACTTTGCAGTGTATCGGTACTTACCGCACCGCCAGGCAATGGAAACCCATTTGGATTGGTATTGATATCACTCCACAGGCCAGAGCTATCAGCTACTGAACTATAGCCGTCGAATAAATTCACTTCAGTAGGAGTTGAAGTGCAGAACTCCAGATCAGGCCCCAACACACCTCCAAAATTGCCCGGTTCCACGAGGATGGATACAAGTGCTGAATCTCCATCGCAACCACCTGCAACGCTTGCTATTACATACTTGTATTCATATGCTCCAGGGCCAGTTGATTGCGGGTCAAAGTGAGTTATGGATGTCGGGATCCATATTGAATTGTTCAGTTCAAACCATTGCCCACCGATGTCGTGTATGCCGATCAGGGAAATGATATTCAACGAGTCACTGGTCTCGCATACATTGGCGATGGCATCATTTCCTGCGTTAGCAGAAGAGGAGAATACAATGTGAATCTTAGCGCTGTCCGCGGGACAAGATCCGTTGGCTAGCGTGTGGTATGTGTACGTGCCATTTACGTATGCTGATGCAAGTAGCGTATCGGAACTTAGTTCCGTTTGATCAGGGGCCGTCCAGAACGCACCGTTACCGAAAGATGCACCAGTTAGTAAACTGTCAAGTTCCACCAATGACAACGATTCGCACAAGGACAAAGAATCGTTTCCTCCTGCAACATAAGGAGAGTTGATCGTTACCTGAAATAAGACTGTATCTGCGTCGCACACTGTTGTACTGTCAACAACGAAGAGGTAAGTTCCTGAACTGTCTGCGTTCGGGTTGAATGGCTCAGCGTAAACGTTACCCATTGGTGCGATCCATGACCCATCAGCTGGGGCCGGAATCGTAAGTTCATCTAGTAGACCGAACGAGCCGTCACTGGCACATCTATTGATCACTATCTGCTCATCTGCAAAAGGAGCCTGTACCAGTTGAACGAAGACACTGGCTGTGTCCGCAGAACAAGCGTTATCGGCACTGCCATGGGCATATTTATACCCTCCGGTACCATCTACTTGTGGGTCAAATATTCCAGTGTGACCGAGAAGCGTGCCAGGTGCCAACCAATGGCCTCCTGAATCAGGATTCCCGTTAAGCACATCGATTAATGGGAATGGCGTTGTAGACGAGCAAACCAGGGTATCGGCAAAAAGTCCTGCGCTTAAAAATTGTTCAATGGTAATGTGCAAGGTGGCAGAGCTACTGCCACAAGGGGGGATACCTGGAACCGTGTAGGTATAGAGACCGCCTTGATTAATACTTCCGTTAAACACAGGGCTGATAGCATCACCATTCGGATCTACCCATGCTCCCACTGCATCAGGTATTCCTCCCAATCTATTAGTCAATGTGAAGATCTCAGTATCGCAGACCCGTATTGAATCTGATAAGCCCGCATTAGGAAGATTGATCACCGATATGGTGACGGTTGCGCTATCTATGCCACAGCTAGGGCCTAAGTCAACCGTGTATAGGTATATCCCCGGTACACTGCTTGCCGGATCGAAGGTGGCTGATGCAGGAACTCCTGCAAAAGACCAGTTTCCACCAGGTTGAGGTGTGCCACCTAGAATACTAAAAAGAGGGAAGGAGGAAGCATCTTGACATAGAGTAATATTACCATTTGTACCCGCATTTGCCGTGGTTGGGATATTCACCGTAACACTTGCCCATGCTGTAGCGCAAGGAGGTGTTCCTGAAACGGCATACCAAAAATCGCCAGGTGCATCAACACTTGGGTCGAACCAGAAGTCGTTGGTGTTAGCCAGTAAGGTGGGTGACAACGGATCGTCGAACCACTTTCCGCTCGCATCGGGTGTGCCGTTCAATACAGAGAAAAGGTTGATTGAATCACCGCTCTGGCAAAGAGTAATACTCGCGCTTATTCCAGCATTTGCCGAGTCTGTTATACTAACATTGACTAAGGCAGAACTTAGTGGGCAATTGCCGCCGCCAACCGTATAGGTATACACCCCTGAATTTGATTCCGCTGGAATTAATATTCCACTATGAGCTGTTCCTGATGGATCTGTCCAGGACCCTCCAATGTCAGGGGTGCCGAGTAAGAAGGACAACAGATCAACAGTTGGTTCTGATGAACATAGCTGAACCGGCAGGCTGGGGCCAATACCAGGATCAGGTTGATTGGCCACGTTTATGGTAACAAATGCGGTGTCATTCGCACATACAGTGGAAGCGGCTTGAAGCACGTACTGGTATAGTCCAGATGGATCCGTATTAGGGTCAAATGTCAAGGAGCTTACTACGTTATTGAAAGGGTCGAGCCAACTGCCTCCATTGCTGGATGTTGATCCACTTATGAAGCTTGTAAATAGAACTGGGCCTGTTGAAGTACAAATGGTCACCGTGGTGTCATTACCAGCTACGGGCTGGGTTTCCATAGCCACCGTAATTATACTTGAGTCTGCGGTGCATGGAGCCAGCGCATTAACGATGTACGTGTATTCTCCTCCCGAATGTAGTAGGGGATTGAATGTGCCGTTAAATGATCCGGAGACCGGGTTAGACCAAGAACCAGGATTTTGAGGATTTCCAGGAATAGAATCGAACAAGTCAATTGGCCCACTGTTACTGCACAGTTGAATGGTAATATCCCCGCCAGCATCAGCTTCCGCCATAACCTCCAATACAACACTTGCCGTGTCTGAACTACAAGGGCCATTGCCAGGAACAGTGTACAGGAAGGTGAATATACCGGTATCAATTGGGGTGTAGGAACCACTAACTGGATCTACTCCAGAACCGGTCCATGTTCCTCCTCCATCATGTGGCCCAAGTATGGTGTTGAGGATAACCGGGCCTGCTGCATCACAGTAAAACGAGTATATGAATGAACCCGCATCCGGGGCTATTGTCTCGCTCACAGTTACGGTGGCCACATCTGCAGGGCAAGGCCCAACGGATGCAACAGTATAGGTATATACTGCCGACGAATCGGTTCCAACTGCATAGAATCCAGTAGCTGGAACGCCGTTGATAGACCAAGTACCGCCTACTTGCGCATCATTACCCAATAAGGTGAAAAGATCCACAGGTGTGAGGTCAGATGTGCAAATGTCTAATGAATTACTTACACCCGCATTTGGTTGTTCCACAATGATTATGATCGCGCTAGTCGTATCTGCACAAGCGCCAATGGTTGCATAGGAGATCGTGTGACTACCTGTGCCACTTAGTGTGAGGTCTACCTGACCTGAAAGGGAATCAACCACTGCCGTTGAAGAGAAGAAGTAACCAGCCGTTGGTGTTACGTTATTTGGAATTGCTGCTCCTCCGCTGCTGCAATAGGAATTTGCGGCGTAAGAGAATTGAGGAACACTGTCCAATACGGTAACGATGAAAAGGCAATCACTGCTGTTGCCGTGTTGATCGGTTGCGGTGTAGGTGACCAGCGTTGATCCCAATGGGAATAGATTTCCTGGGGTGTGGCTTTTTGTCCAGTTAATAACCCCTGTGCAATTATCTGTAGCAGTGGGTTCTGTGAAATTGACGGCAGTATTACATGCTCCTGCTTGCGCGTAAACCTGTACATCTGCGACACATAAGATCTCGGGGGCGATGCTATCTCGAACAATGATGTTGAAATTGCAACTGGAAACGTTTCCATTCACCTCCGTGAATTCGATCACGACGTTATGTGTTCCAACACCGATCACATCACCGCTATCGGGGCCTACTACGTTTATAGATACGCCGGAGCAGTTGTCCGGATCAATAAGCATAGCGCTTGCTGAATAGTTTGCTACGACGCTGCATGAGAACGAATCGGTGAGCATTTCAATGGGCCCAATAGGACAGGCCAGTTGCAGGCCTATTGTATCCAACACGGTTACAGTTGCAATGCATGTGTTGGTATTGCCAACAGCGTCAGTTGCAGTAAGGGTGACATTTACAGGTGTTGCCAGATCGGCGCAGGAGAATGTGCTTACGTTGATTGATAATGTAGGTGTGCTGCAATTGTCTGAAGCGGCGTTGACAAGATCCGTTGCTGTTAATGTGGCATTGCCTGAGGCGTCTAGATATACATCAATGTCTTGGCAGGACACGACCGGTTGTATCGTATCGTGCACGGTGATTAAACTTGTGCAAGAGGCCACATTTCCACTACCATCAGTAGCAGAGAGTATGACCGATACTGGTGTTCCTAAGTCAGCGCAGCTAAAGATGCTCCTGTCCAAGGATAGCGTAGGAGAGCCACAGTTGTCGATTGATCCGTTGTCAACATCGGTAGGAGTAATCGTTGCATTGCCCGAGGCATCGAGATAGACGTCGAGATTCTGGCAGACGATCGCGGGCTGAATCGTATCGAGAACCGTGACCAATGCGGTGCAGGTTGTTGTGGTCACGCCATCATCTGCTGTCAATGTTACAGTTACAGGAGCTCCAAAGTCAGTGCAATCAAAACTGCTTTGGTCAATGGATAGGATAGGGTTTGCACAATTATCATTCGTGCCATTGTTGAGGTCTTCTGGTATGATTGCCACGCTGCCAGTTGCATCCAGGTATACGATGATATCCTGACAACTAAGTGCAGGGGCAATGGTATCTAGAACGGTTACGGTTGACACGCATGTTGCAGTATTCCCTGTACTATCCGTTACGGTAAGGGTTACTGGGTTTGAACCGATATTGCTGCAATCGAAAGTGGTATCGCTGGCTAACACCGTTGGGATACCATTGTTATCGGTAGAACCTGCGTCTATATCTGCACTTGCAATAACGACGCTACCACTCGCATTCAGGTACACCGTAATATCTTGACAGATGGCTACTGGTGCGATCGTGTCAGCAACCGTTACCGTTGTTGAGCAACTGTCAACATTACCACTTTGGTCGGTCAGGACAAGCCATACGTTGTATGACCCAGGGGCGGTGAAGGAATTTGGACTTACGGTTGAATCAGCAATCAAGCAATTGTCGGAACTGCTTCCGTATACAGTTGCAGCGTGGAGTTGTGCGACACCTGTGGTATTCAGGAATATCGTTGCTGGTGCACAATTGGCTTGAGGCGCA
Organism: uncultured Weeksellaceae bacterium; assembly: GCA_964585605.1. Classification (GTDB taxonomy): domain Bacteria; phylum Bacteroidota; class Bacteroidia; order Flavobacteriales_F; family PHOS-HE28; genus CAZPEQ01. The sequence continues at coordinate 14,908 of CAZPEQ010000003.1, forward strand.
ATGGTGTCAAGAACGGTTATCGTAGTGTTACATGCTGCGTCGTTGCCTGCATCGTCCGCTACTGTCAGAACAACAGGCACAACGTTATCTACGTCTGCACAAGTGAAATTGGACTGACTTAACGTGAACGTTATGGCACCGCAGTTATCTGTTGATCCGTTATCAAGTTCAATAGGAATAGCAGTCGCCGAACCCGCTGCATTCAAATAAACCGTGTCTGGTTGACAGCGCACAATGGGTGCCTCATTGTCACCAACAAGGATGGTTATCTCTGATATATCTGGCGTGCAAGGGAATGAAGTTGCCACCGTGTATTCAACTACCGTGGAGGTAGAGAAGGAAATAGGATTCGGTGTAGAGAATGTACCCCCTGTATCACCAAGTTGTGAACGCAACAGATCAAGGTCTACTAGCACTCCAGGGCATACGCGCACTGTTGTGTCAGAACCGGCGTTCGGTGCGTCTACCACGTTAACGGTGATCAATGATTCATCATCAGGACAAATACCATCGCCAAGGACTTTATAGTTGATGGTGGTCGTCGTTGAGAAGGACTGCCACTGACCTGTGCCACTGAAAGATCCTCCTGGCATGCCAAGTTGTGACCGTAGGGTATTGAGGTCTATTAGGACTCCTGAGCATACCAGTACCGTTGTATCGTTACCTGCCCAAACGGAATCACTCACAGTAATGATCGCTTCAGCTACATCGTCAGGGCAGGCATTGCCTGAAACCGTGTAATACAATGTATCTGACACCGCAGCAGTGTAAAGTTGCGGTGCGTCCCAAGTGCCGGTTGTGTCAAAATTGCCTGATAACAGATCGTCTAGATCAATGATATCGCCAGCACAAACATTGATGGTGGTATCGTTCCCTGCATGAAGAAGGGTATCTACATGCACGATAAACTGAGCTGAATCTGCCGTACACGCTGCACCTGATAGAATGTAGTATGCAGTATCTGTTTGCGTTTGTCCGGTCAGCATGGGGCCAATGCTCCACATTCCTCCTGACGGGTTTCCTTGAAGCAGAGTTTGAAGGTCTACATCTGAACCTGCACAAATCGTCGTGTCGCGGCCCAAGCCTGCGTTGATCGTAGATTCTACGGTAACCGAGAACAAAGCCGTGTCATTTCCGCAGCTTCCGCCATTTACAACGTACTGATGAGTAGATAGGCCTGGCGTGTTCATAACGAGGAAGGAGTCAACTTCCCACTCACCAGTATCGTTGCCTCGCAGCAAGTTGTTTAGAAAAAGAGTGTCAGGCGATTGACATACGATTAGGTTGCTATCTAAGCCAGCACTTAATGCAGGTTCTACAATTACCACAAGCGAAGCTGTATCTGAATCGCAAGAATTACTTGTAACGATATAGTGGTTTAAGAATGTACCGAGCGTGCTTGGCGTAAATGTTGAGCCGGAAGACCATGTTCCGGGATCGTTGCCTACTAGGTAAGTATTGAGGTCTAGTACAGGCGAATTCTGACATACATGAAGTGTATCGTTCGGTGTTGCGACTCCTGCAAACGGAAGGGAGTCAATTGTAATTGTAAGGATAGCTGTATCAGGGCAGCTTGCAGGGCCAACTACGTAGCTGAAGGTTTGCGTTGTAGCTGGTGCCGATAGTGAGATAAGGCCTGTTCCGTTGCTCCAAACTCCGCCTAGGTCCGCACCAACGAGGAGATCATCAAGCAGGATGCTGCCGCTTTGTTGGCAAAAAGAAGTATCTACATCTGCACCGGCATTCAAGGGGGCAAGCGCGTTGATTATGAATTGCGCACTATCCGGTGCGCAAAATGCGTCGTCGACAATGTAGTAAATGGTATCTGTTGTAAATGCGGTATGATTCGGTGTGCCTATGTTCCAATTACCAGTGATCGTATTTCCCCGTAAGAGATCGGTTAACAGGATGTCTTCTCCTATGCAAACCGTAAGGGTAGAATCAAGACCTGCGCTAGGGGCAGCAAGAATGGTAATATCTCCTTGCCAACTTCCATCACAGGCCATAGCACCGCTGCTTTTGCCATACTGGATCGTATAGGTGCCTGGCAAGGAATTTGCCGGGTCAAGAACACCAGTGGTCGGGTCTAGATCAATACCAGAAGGAGCTGTGAATACAGCAGTGGTAACGGTTGTTACAATTGGTATGATAGGCGAAGAATTGGTGCAAAATGCTAATGCACCGTAATCCACGTTAAGTGCAGGAGGGGGGAGTACTTCAATTAAGAAGGAATCTATACGGGTATTGCCTTGGTCATCTGTGGCCAAATAACTGGAATAGTATAGGCCTGCTGTAAGTACATCGCCCGAGGTGGGACCTGCAACGTGAACCGTACTTACGTTCGGGCAATTGTCTGTTGCAGAAACGGCAAATAGTATAGCCGTGTCGCATTGAAGTGTATCCAACGAAACTTGTAGATCAGGAGGTAGGAGTAAATTAGGAAGTATGGTATCCTGAACGATAAGCTGTATGTCGCAGGAGTCCGTTCGGCCTGATGCGTCCACCGCGATTAAACGAATCGTCGTATCTCGATCAATGCTCGTGCCAGCTGCAATACTTTGACTGGTCGTTATTGCGCCACAGCCTATGGGTGCTACGCGGTCGGTCAAGTCAGGAACAACAGCGTTACAATTCAGATCCAAGAAGAGTATTGAATCACTTGCGTTACAATTCAAGACGAGTGCAGGAATGTTTAAAGACACATTAACTGCACAGCTATCGGTATTTCCGGCGCCGTCAATTCCGATCACGTAAATAACAGTATCTCTTTCAAGAACAGTACCTACGGGTATGCTCTGGCTTAAAGCGCCAACACTACAATCGGTTATGGACGATCCTACTACTAAATCGGGAGCATTTCCTAAGCAGTCTGCATCAACCACGAGTATTGTGTCAGTCGGGCAGGTAATAACAGGAGCAAACCCATCTTGTACAAGAACGTTCCATTCGCAGCGAATCTGGTTCCCACTGGGGTCTGTGTAGTTTCTGCGAAATTGATGCGTACCTACTTGAAGCGATAAGGAAGTTGGTGTGGCACTTGGAAAGACCTGAAACAATCCGCTATTGAATGAACGGCCTAATGGTCCAATCGATACTATACCGCAATTATCAGTTGTACTTGGGTTAGGGATATCGTAGTTGACATTGCACAGTGCGCTACTGGCAATCAGAATCGTGTCATTTGGGCAAATGATTACAGGAGGAATCGTGTCAATTACTTCCACTTTGAAAAAACACGTGTCCGTATTCCCCGAACGGTCTCTTACGGCGAACCACCCATTCCTTGGACCCGCGCCGGCAACAGAAGTAAGTCCTGAAGGCCTCGATTGGGAAGTTTGAATGCTCGGACAATTGTCCGTAAATGTGTAAACCGTATCTAATAGAGGTAGTATGACCTGACATTGATCATCCAGATAAAGCGTGTCTACCCCGGATAGGCAGTTGATGGTTGGAGAAATCGTATCAAGCACGGTGACACGATATATACAGGATGTCAGGTTGTTTGCGGCATCGACGATCGTATGTTTGAACGCGTGTAAACCAATAGGTAAAGGGAAAAACGCAGAATCTGTGGCATTCACTATGACCGGGGAAGTTGCTTCATTCAAGGTCAATTCTACCTGAACGACGGGATTGGGATCACAGTCGTCTTTGTGCGGCAAGATGGGTATGGCGAATCGGGTCTGGCATACTGATGCCCCCAGGTAAATGGCCGTATCGGCAGGACAGGAGTCGAAAATCGGAGCAGCAGTGTCAATCCCGCTTATGGTCAAGGTATCACTGAATAGGTTCGCGCAGGGGGAGTCCGTTACAAGCACTCGAATTTGATCGCCCGGCGAGAGAATATCCAGTATTAAGGTATCCCCAGCAGGTTGGATCGTATCGAGGAAAGTGGAAAGGAAACCATCTTTGGTCACTTGCCATGTTACCACCTGCCCCAAATGACCCGTTATGACCAGTGTATCTGCTATACCGTTCAGGCAGCCACTACTAAGTATATCTACCGTACCCCCTGTACTTGACGGCTGGCTGAGTTGCACGTAAATACCTATTGAATCTAGACAGAAAGACGGTGCAGAATAGCTCACCAAAACACTATCTCCGTAGCTTGAGTTAGAAGGATCCAAGGTATCGCTAACAACGCCGGCAACGGCCCAAGTACCTCCCGATGGAAATGACTGAACGCCAAGTGCATCGACTTGGGCTGGCGCGATAGAAATATTGCTCAGACGCACGAAACGCGCTTCAACCGGAACTGTGAAATGATCTGTTTGCCACATATTGCTCGTTGAAGAATACGTTTCTGCCGCAAGCGTAAAGGGCCCACTTGCATTTAAAGCGAATTCAGCTTGGAGCGTAGCAGAGCCAACGCCGGATTGCCTCTTCCAATGCACGGCAAGAAAAGACCCTGGGCTTATGGTGTCCTGCATACCCATACTGGTAAGGACAGTAGGGTTGCCATTGTTGAGGGTTCCGCCAACCGAATCAGGCACGCCAATGACCTCGTCGTGATTTGCTACTGAAGGACTCACTAGGGAATCAGCAAAGTCAGTAAAGAAGTTGTTCAAACTGATCGGCTGGACTTCTACACAAACTGAGCCTGGATCGGGGAGGGTCGTGGAGTCTGAGTTCTTCAAGATCATTGTATGTGAGGTGCTGAAATTGCAGTCACCGAAACCCAAATTGTACGAGAATGTCTGTGGGCCACTTAATCCGCTCAAGTCGAATACGCCATTGCCCAAGTCGGTTCCTGGCCCGGTCCACACACCTCCTAAGCGCGCGCCGAAAGAATATTCAATGGCCTCCAGAAAATAAGGAGAAGTGTTAAGGCTTGTAAGTCGGAGGTAACGGGTAGGCCCTGTAACGGTCACCCTTGACCAGATCTGGTAGTCAGACTCTCCTGTTGAAATAGTCGAACTCGCGTTAACGAAGCTTGTATTGTTCATAGATGTTTCAACACCTAATGTGGTAAAACTCTGTGGCGAAGATGGGGAATGTCTCCAATGTACGTTGAGCATTTCGCCAGTAGGCACTGTATCGCCCAGGTCCACCACGAATTGAACTCCAGAGCCGACCCTTGATTCAACAAAGCCTGCAGTGCCGATCATGGCGAAGGGCAAATTGATGCCTGCTGTAGATCCAACTATTTGATCTATACCGCCACTGGTGCTAGGCACGAGCAGGGTATTAAGATCCAGTGGCCCTGATGCTCCACAATATGAACTAAGTGGCTCCCATAAGGAAGGATCAATCGCCCGATTACGAGGCAGGGTGAACACCGTTTTCCACCAGCCAGATAGATCGGGGTTATTTGGGTTGGTAATGATCGAAGATCCAGCGTTGACGCTATTCTCGAATGTTCCCGAGCAAATAAAGCTGCCAAAAGGGTCTGTAGAAATGCAGGCTGCAGTAGCCTCGTCTACTGCTAAAACAGGGTCTAGAATGACGGTAGAACCGTCAACGGCCGTTCGTAGGAAGAACATGTCGTCCGTTAGGTTGGTGCGCGATTGCCCTTGAAAACTTACATCGCCATCTACATCACCTACAGCGCCTATAACTCCAAATGAGTTGACTGTTATGTCGTTTACGGTAAAATGACCGGTAGACGATGTTACGAACCCTTGCTGCATCCACCCTATGCTGCCATCTGCAGGGTCATGTTGTGCAAGTGATAAAGGCCTGCTACCCGGCGCTCCACCGATCAATGCCGTACCGTTTTCGAATACAGAGCCGCTGCCAACGTTGGTAGCCGCGTACAGTGCGTCGCAGTAAAATGCCAATGGGTAGTTACCCACCTTTGAACCGGCCGTGGGGTCATCGATCATATGATCCCAAACCAGCTGGCTGTCATTGTGCCTAAAGGCAGAAAGATGGCGATTCTGCGATTTAGAGATTGCTGCGGTACTGCTAAGAACTCCGTTGCCAACATCTTGCCAAGTTGCATTTGTAGATTCAATGAATGAGGATATGTAAGTATGTCGGAAGTCTGAGACGACATCGTATAAAACATCATCCCCTGTCCCTCCTCCAGCTATGATGCTGACTAGGTTACCCTCGTAGGTAATTCTTACAAGAGCAATATCATATCCTTGCGGGTTGCTGAAAGGGGGGTGGTAGCTAGATATATTAAGCGGACCTTCGTGCTCAAAACCCAACGCTATGCCCTCCGAATCGATATGTAATTTGGGATTCCGTTCGTCTTGCGGGTTTTCCATTGTCATTGCCCAGTTCAACTCTCCCGAAGGAGAAATGGACATTATATAGACATCCTGAGAGTTGTTGGTTGATCCGCTTCTAGTGTATCTGACCTGTGCCCCAAGCGTTGAGGCACCTGCCACCATTTGAAATGAGTTGGTGAAGGTGCCGCAGATGATTAGGGTGCCATCGTCTGTAATAGCCACATCGTCAATTGAATGTGGGTCGTTCGTGCCATCACCACGTGCTTGAAACCTAAATAGAACATTTCCTACACTATCTAATTGCACAAGAAAGCCATCATTAGTGCTGGCCGAGGCGAAGAACGGAGCATACATTTCCCCGTTCTCATCATGGCCGTAGATATAAAACGAACCATTTACAGGATGCACTGCTTGACCAGTCACCTTAATATCTTCCGTCGCAGGCCTGGATATAGTACCTGATCGAACGAACAGGCCCTGCCCATATCCCATGATATGGCCGAGTAACAGCAATAACAAGGACAGCTTACACCGAATATGCGCTAACTTGAAGAACTTGCCTGATTCCTGCATTCACAACTACTGCACGAAGTGATTTGACCTCCTGCTCCAAGCTGTTTTACGCACGAATTCGTCGATGGTTTCATCTCGTTCGTCGCGTTTCAAGCGCTTCGTCTAGCTCAGATCAGGTATCTTCAGCCGCCTAAATCAAAAAGCATGTCTCGAAGTCTAGTATCTCTTATTCTTGTCTCAGTCATTTCTTACTGCTCAGCACATGAGGGAATGTGGGTGCCCACCTTGCTCAAGAGCATTGAAGGGCACATGCAGAGTGAAGGCCTGAAACTCAGTGCAGAAGACATTTATAGCATAAATCAGGGGAGCTTGAAAGATGCTGTAGTGCATTTTGGTGGGGGGTGTACTTCCGAGATCATTTCGGCAGATGGCCTATTGCTGACGAATCATCATTGTGGGTATTCACAGATTCAGGCGCATAGCTCGTTGGAGAACGATTACCTCAAGAACGGCTTCTGGGCCATGAATAGAGGAGAGGAATTGCGAAATCCTGGCCTAACTGCTACGTTCATTATCAAGATCGAGGATGTGACCGAGCAGATCTTCAATGCGCAAGAGGAAGGTTTAGGAGCAGAGGCTATAGCTAAATTGGAGAAGGAGTTAATCGCCGCAGCTGTTGGCGGTACGCATTATGAGGGGTTCATTCGGCCATTCAACTACGGCAATGAGCATTACATGATCATTACCGAAACCTACAAAGATGTTCGCCTCGTTGGCGCACCGCCAAGCTCCATTGGCAAATACGGTGCTGATACCGATAATTGGGTTTGGCCAAGGCATACAGGAGACTTTTCCCTATTCAGGATCTATGCTGGGCCTGATGGCAAGCCTGCAGATCCTGCGGATGGAAATGTGCCCATGAACCCAAGGCACTCCTTGCCAATAGACATCTCTGGCTTGGAGGAAGGTGATTTTGCCATGATATACGGTTTCCCGGGCAGAACGATGCGTTATTTGCCTGCAAGTGCTGTACAGCATGTACTTGACGTGCAGAACCCAATGCGCATTAGCATGCGTGAGGCCAGCTTAGGCGTGATAGACGCCGCAATGCGCAGCAGTGATCAGAATAGGATCCAATATGCGGCTAAGCAGTCTCGTATCAGTAACGCCTACAAGAAGTGGATAGGACAGAGTAGGGGATTAAAGTGGCTGGATGCCGTGCAACAGAAGACTGACTTAGAAGAAGAATTCACGACCCGAGTAGGGGCGAATAAAGAAGGGGCGGCTTTTGGCAACACTTTGGACGAGCTAAATAAGGCATACAGTGAATACCTCCCTTATTCCGACTCGCGAGATCTGTTCCTCGAGTTTGTCTATTACGGCCCAGAGATCTTACGATTCAGTGATCGATTTAGGGGATTGGCTGAGCAGTACGATCAGCTAGAGGCTGCTGGTAAGGTGGATGCTGAAATAGCTAAGTTGACGGCTGGGTTGGCTGGCTACTTCAAGAATTACGACGAGCAAGTCGACCGCGGGGTTTTCAAGGCGCAGTTACCCGTGTTCCTAGAATACAGCAACGATCAGCTAAAACCAGCTTCCTTCAACGCATTGAATACCAAGTACAAAGGAGACCGATCTTCCTTCATTAACGGTTTGTATGAGTCCAGTATTTTTACATCAGAATCTGGTTTGAAATCGCTTTTAGAAGGGTCGCATAAGTCTTTGATAAAGAAGATATTAAAAGATCCTATTTATCGTGTAAAAAAGGAATTGTTCGATGCCTACTTTGCACAGGTCAGACCCGGATATGCCAGTTCTAGTAAAGCGGTTGACCAGCAGATGAAATCATGGACCGCAGGCTTAGCCGTGGCCTTTCCTGATCGAAACTTCTGGCCGGATGCCAATAGCACGCTGCGTTTATCGTATGGAAAGGTAGAAGGTTCTGAACCTCAGGATGGTGTGGAATATGAGCCTTTCACCACCTTGGCAGGGGTAATGGCGAAGTACGTACCTGGTAATTACGAGTTCGACCTGCCGCAGAAATTGGTTGAACTATACAATAACAAGGATTACGGGCAGTATGCCAATGCAGATGGTACCATGCCGGTGTGCTTTACCTCCTCCTTGCATACCACAGGGGGAAATTCAGGCAGCCCCATTATCAACGGCAGGGGAGAGCTGATAGGCCTGAACTTCGATAGAAGTTGGGAGAGTACGATGAGCGACATTTTGTTTGACCCGGAGAAATGCCGAAATATCTCTGTTGATATCCGGTACGTACTATTTATCATTGACAAGTTCGCCGGGGCAAAACATCTGATTCGAGAAATGGATCTTCGAACCGGTGTTCAAGAAACCGTGTTACCGATTATTCCTCTTGCGGAATGAGCGCTTGGAAAAAACTTGAATCAGGGTTGTTTATCAGTCTGAAATTCAGTGATTTTAAAACTGCCTTTAAGTTTATGGGCCAGGTAGCTGAATTGGCTGAAACTGCAAATCATCATCCGCACTGGATCAATGTGTATGATCGGGTTGATATCACCCTGAATACACATGACGCTGGGGGGCGGATCACTGATCAGGATCGCTCCTTAGCCAAGCAGATCGACCAAGTCTTACAGGGTTTTGATTTTCAGGTAATTTCTAGTTGACGTAACGTGTATTTATCAACGCGTATTCTGTCGACGAAGTTTGTGACTTGACTGGAGGAACCGCATCGAGCCTATTTGCGCTGGAGAGTGTGGGAAATTGAGCCGTGAGTGCCATAACCCGTTTCAGGGTTTCGAACGTACGCCGCGCAAGTCGTTTTACAGCTTTGCAAACGCAACCTTGATCTTCGCATG
>CAZPEQ010000004.1:0-22962 GCA_964585605.1 uncultured Weeksellaceae bacterium
CAGCAACGATCGTTGCATTACCTGAAGCGTCCAAGTATACATTAATATCTTGACAGAATGCACCCGGGCTAACGGTATCCAATACAGTAACGTTCGCGACACACTGTGCACTATTACCTGTTGCATCTGTAACTGTAAGCGTAACTGAAACAGGTGTTCCAACATTAGAACAACCGAATGAACTAACCGAGACTGCCAAGTTTGGAGTTCCACAATTATCGGAACTACCGTTGTCCAGATCGGCTGGAAGGATCGTTGCCAAACCGAATTGATCCAGATAAACATTTACGTCTTGGCATAGAGCCGTTGGGGTAATCGTATCCAGTACGGTGACTGAAGCAGAACATGAAGAAGTATTCCCACTGCCGTCTGTAGCGGTAAGTATGACGGAAACAGGCGTTCCCAAATTCGAGCAATCAAATGTGGACACATCCAATGCTAAAGTTGGCACACCGCAATTATCAGAACTGCCATTGTCGACATCTGCTGGTACGATTGACGCGTTTCCAGAAGCATCAACATAAACGGTCAAGTCTTGGCAAACAACAGTCGGGCTAATGGTATCCAGCACGGTGATCGTAGCGGTGCACGAATCCAGGTTATTACCGTCGTCAACAGTGAGTGTGACCAATACAGGCGTTCCTAGATTTGTACAATCGAATGCACTTGAGTCTATGCTTAGCACAGGCGCTGTTGCGCAATTGTCACCAGACCCATTATCAACATCGCTAGCTGCAATCGTTGCATTGCCGGTTGCGTCTAGGTATACGTTCAAATCTTGGCAAATCACGGTAGGTAAGATGGTGTCAAGAACGGTAACCGATGCTGAACAAACTGAGGCGTTGCCGCTACTATCCGTAGCCGTTAACATGACCGAAACCGAAGTACCTAGATCGCTACAATCGAAAGACGTAATGTCGAGGGTTAGCGACTGCAAACCACAAATATCGCTTGAGCCATTGTCAATGTCAGACGAGTCGATAACTGCATTACCACTTGCATCAAGGTAAACGTTGATATTCTGACAGGCCACAGTCGGAGCGATCGTATCAAGCACAGTGACTAATGCAAAACAAGTATCACTATTTCCGGCGTCGTCAAAAACAACGAGTTCGATACTGGTCGTTCCGATATCAGCGCAAGTGAAATTGGTGTCGCTTGCGATGATGCTAACAATGGTACCATTGTCCGTTGAGCCGCCGTCTAGATCAACGCTATTGATAGTCACGTTTCCTAGGTTATCCAGATACAGCGTCGTGTCGTTACAAACTGCTACCGGGGCATTACTGTCGTCGACCGTAATGACCACGGTGCAACTATCTTGATTTCCACTTGGGTCTGTTACAACTAGCGTAACAGGGAAAGTTCCGATACCGTTGAACGTATCAGGTGTAACCGTGCTTGACGTGATAGAGCAGTTATCCGTGCTTCCGCCATCGACTTGGGCTGGCGTCAGGGTAGCGGTTCCTCCCGAGTTTAACGAGATCGTGGTAGTTGTGCATACCGCGACCGGACTGATCGTATCTAGAACCGTTACTGCTGCCGTACAATTTGCATTATTCGTTCCATCATTTGCAGTGAGGGTAACCGTAGCGGGTGTTCCAACATTACTGCAATCGAAAGTAGAAATATCTATAGATAAAGCCGGCGTTCCACAGTTATCAGAAGAGCCATCGTCAATATCCGCAGCTACAATAGATGCGTTGCCCGTAGCATCTAAGTACACATTGATGTCTTGACATACAACATCCGGAATAATCGTATCTCGAACGTTCACGCTAGCAACACAAGTCGTCATGTTACCACTGTCGTCGGTTACTGTTAACGTAACGGCAACAGGTGTTCCAACATCAGTGCAATCGAAAGTGTCAATGTCTATCGCCAAAGCGAGTATTCCACAGTTATCAGAAGAACCGTTGTCAATGTCGGCTGCTGCGATCGACGCGTTGCCGCTTGCATTAAGGAACACGTCAATATTCTGGCAAACCGCACTTGGTGCTATCGTATCGAGGACGGTAACCGTTGATGTACACGTTGCTACATTATTACCATCATCCACTGATAAAGTAACTGTAACAGGTGTACCAATATCTGTACAATCGAAGGTATCAATATCTACACTTAATGCGGGTGCTGCGGAACAATTATCACCTGAACCGTTGTCCACATCAGCGGCAACGATACTTGCATTGCCCGCAGCATCTAAGTATGCATTAATGTTTTGACATGCCACCGTTGGGCTGATCGTATCCAATACCGTGACGGTTGCAGAACAGCTCGCGCTATTTCCTGCATCATCAACGGCCTCCATGGTCACTGTTACAGGTGTACCCACATCGGAACAATCAAATGCACTTACATTAATATTCAGCTGCGAAACGCCGCAGTTATCAGAAGACCCGTTGTCAATATCAGCCGCTGTGATGTTGACGTTGCCAGTAGCGTTCAAATACACAGAAACGTCTTGACACGTGGCCACTGGTGCTATGGTGTCCAGCACGGTGACGAAGGCAACGCAATTATTCGTATTGCCACTGGCATCCGTTGCTGTTAGTGTAACGGAAACAGGTGTGCCTTGGTTCAGGCAGTTGAACGTACTTACGTTAATAGAAAGATTTGGTGTACCGCAGTTATCGGTACTCCCATTATCAACATCAGCTGCAACGATCGATGCGGCACCTGTTCCGTCTAAGTATACATTAATATTCTGGCAGACGACTGTTGGTGAAATGGTATCAATGACCGTGATCACTGCTGTACATGTGTCATCATTTCCAGCGTTGTCTACCACGACAAGGTCGATGTTATTGGTTCCGAGATCGGCACAGGTGAACGTTGTATCGCTTGCTAGAATGCTAACGATGGTTCCATTATCGGTAGAGCCTCCATCGATATCTGAACTGGCTATAACGGCGTTACCTGATCCATCGAGATAGACATCAATATCCTGACATACTGCTGTTGGGTCCACATTATCATTCACCGTGACACTGGCTTGGCAACTGTCTTGATTACCACTACCATCGGTCACGATCAACCAAACAGGGAATACTCCGGTAGTGCTCAGCGTGCTTGGGTTCGTGGCAAGTGAAGAAACAGAACAATTGTCCGTACTACCTCCGTCGATCATGGCGCCCGTGATATTGACCGTGCCTCCACCGCCTAGGTTGACCGAAATATCCATACACAGTGCATTTGGTGAGATCGTGTCGATCACCGTAATCACGGCTGGGCAAACAGCGTCATTTCCCCCGGCATCTGTAGCTGTGAAAATAACTGCATTAGCGCCTAGTTGCGTGCAATTGAATACGGAGGAGTTTAATGAAAAATTAGGCGTTCCACAATTATCAGTAGAGCCATTATTCACGTCGGCAGGATCCACAGTAACACTGCCAGATGCATCAACATAGGCATTGATGTTCTGACAAACCGCAGTAGGGTCGATGTTGTCGACCACGGTGACCTGTGCGATGCAAGAATCTATATTACCACTGCCATCTGTAGCGAATAAGGTAACGTCAACTGGCGTACCAACATCTGCGCACGTGAAGCTGCTCACGCTAAGTGTTAGGTTCGGAGAACCACAATTGTCAGAAGAACCGTTGTCAATATCTGCAGCAACGATAGACCCATTCCCTGCCCCATCCAGGATCACGTTGATATTCTGACAGGCTGCATTCGGCGAGATGGTATCTAGCACAGTAACACTTGAAACACATTGTTGAATTTGGCTGCCGTCGTTCACCGTCAAGGTTACATCAACAGCTGCACCTAGGTCGGTGCAATCGAACGTATTTATGTCGATGCTCAACGCCGGACTTGGACCACAATTGTCTCCCGAGCCGTTATCCACATCAGCGGCAACGATAGATGCATTTCCTGAACCATCCAGGTAAACATTAATGTCTTGACAGATCGCACTCGGAGAGATGGTGTCGAGTACTGTTACCGTAGCCGTACACTGATCGCTATTAGAGCTACCATCAGTAACTGTTAAAGTAACCGTTACAGGTGTGCCAACATTGGAGCAATCAAACGTATCGATATCGATTCCTAGGTTCGGTGATCCACAGTTATCAGAAGAGCTGTTATCTACATCAGCGGCAACGATACTTGCATTACCTGCTGCATCTAAATACACGTTAATATTCTGACAAGCCGCTATGGGGGAGATCGTGTCCAGCACTGTCACTTGTGCCACGCATTGACCAGTATTAGTGCTCCCATCAGTGGCGGTAAGCGTTACTGAAAGAGAAGCCCCAATATCCGTACAATCGAAGGTGTCGTCATTTAAGGAAAGCGATGGTGTACCGCAGTTATCAGAAGAGCCGTTGTTGACATCAGCGGCAAGGATCGTTACGTTACCACTCGCATCCAGATACGCGTTGATATTCTGGCAGATCGCCACCGGATCAATGGTATCAATAACAGTAACTACAGCTACACATGTTGCGTCGTTACCCGCAAGGTCAGTAGCTGTTAATGTTACATTGTTGTTCCCTAATTCTGCACACGTAAATGCCGTCACGTCTATGCCAAGCGTAGGGGTACCGCAATTATCTGATGATCCGTTATCAACATCTGCAGCAACGATCGATGCATTGCCTGAAGCATCTAAGTACACGTCAATATCCTGACATACTGGAGTTGGATCCGTTGTATCATCTAGGTCATTGATCAGTATTGATAATTCACCTGTTTCAACGCAAGAATTGCCGTTAGTAACGGTGTATGTAAACGTTACGATTGAATCGGCATCGAGATCACAAACACCAGGTGCGGTGTATGTAAAGGCTCCTGTTGCCGTATTATCTAAAACCACTGTACCAGCCTGTGGCTGGGTACTAAGTGCGAACGTGAGTGAACCTGAACCGGACGGATCTGAGCCCGGCAGCACACCAGCGAATGTATCGTCTTCATCCACATTGATGTTCTCATCTCCATGCACGACAATGCGATGCGCCCCTCTATCAACAATAGCTAAGTAGGTCCTTAAGCCATTATCAATAATTGCAATACCGTCAGGTGCTACCGTTTCAGTAGCTGATGTAGTGGAGCTAACGGTGACGAAGTCTGGTGCCGAAAGAACCAGATCCATTGGTTCTTCACCGAACAAGGTGACCGCATTCTCATAGGCCACGACACGCGAGTTATTCTGCTCAGAAACGTATAGTGTTCCGAACCGATCCGCGGTCATATACTGTGGGCCGTCTAGTTTAGTTTGACTTGAACCCGCACCGCCCGAAACAAAATCCACTTGACCCAAGACCGCATCTGCATTTGCCCCGTCTGCTTTAAGCTCTGGATTATCCCAACGCATAATCCTATTTGCAGTGAAATCACTAACGAAAAGCGAATTGCAAATAATCTGCAGGTCGATGCCCGTTCCTCCGATTTTGTCTTGTGCCAGACCTGCCACGTTCGTGGTAAAATCGGTTTGACCTAAAACGCCTGAAGCGTTCGCTCCATTACCAAGTGCTGCCGCATTATCAAAGCGCAGTATCCTTCTGTTATCCTTATCCAACACATACAATCTGCCCGCACCATCTACATGTACATTGAACGGTGAGTTCATTGTTGATTGGGTCAAACCCGTTGCACTGCTGGTCAAATTCGATTGACCCAAAACACCGTCAGCGGGGGCTAACGACGCTTTCGTGCCCGCATTATCAAAACGTAGCACACGGTTGTTCTCTGAATCAGCTACCCATAAAGTACCTGTTTGATCGATGAATAAACCAATCGGCTGGTTCATTCTATCTCCTGCCGCACCAGCGGTTGAGGTCACAAAATCTGGCTGACCGAATACAGCCTCTGCAATTCCATTGTATAAGAAATCATCTAGGGTACCAAAACGCAGTACCCGGTTGTTCTGCCAATCCGCAACGAAGACCTTCTGGCTTATGGGGTCAAATGCTACATCCTTTGGAAAACGAAATTGCGTATCGGATGTACCAAAGCCATTTCCAGAAAAATCAGCTTGGCCTATTACCCAGTCGGCGGCTTGACCATTAAGAAATTCAAACGTAGCAACCCCACAATCGTTGTCTTCGCAATCTGTTAGGCAGTCTCCATCGTTGTCGATACCATCACCGCATATATCAGCACAACCAGCGGCAACACCTGTTGATTGGAAATCAAATACACCTGGATTGGTCTGTGTAGGTGTTGTATATCCGTTCTGCGTGTACCCTGAAATTGGATACATCCCAAAACCAATAACAAGCAAGCACAGGATGGTGCGCATCCCAGCAGCCAAATTACCTCGTACCAAGTTTTTAGTTGAGTAGTGTTCAATCATCTCACGTACCAAAACAGGCACTGGCCTAATTTGGTCTCCTTCTTTTATACGTTTTGTCGAGGAAAAGTTTCAAATCGGCGTAAAAACGCAGCTATTTCTTGACTTGAAACATGGATGGGGCTTCTCTGAACGAGAATAAATTTACCCAATACAATTTAACTTGCTGGTTATAAGCATGTTACAATGCTGAAACTCTAATGCTTTCTAAGGCCCAACAGAGGTGACCACTCCGGTTACCGGGTCTACCGTGATGGGAGTTGAACCTAACTGTCCATCATTGTTCGCATCCGTATATCCAGCCTCCAAAACATCCAAACAGCCATCTGCATCTGCATCCAGCTCAACAAAATCAAAGGCACCATCCATGTCGCTATCTGCAACTACGTAGTTAAGCCCTCCCAAACCGTTACTGACAAAAAGTGGTATGCCAAATGAATCGACACCACCGTTCAAAACACCAGATGTAAATACTTGGTTATGGCTTGCTTCAAGCGCATCGTAGATACCGTCATTGTCGGCATCAAGATCCAGATGATCCAATACCTGGTCTTCATCCGTATCCAACTCTCCCGAACAGGTCACGACCCGGAAGTCATCGTATACCACAGTTCCTCCAGTTATCTGAGGAGCAGCGTACAAATACGTTCGGAATGTGTAGGTGGTATTCGGCAATAACTGATAAAACTCTGGAATCACTTTCAGCGATACAGAACCAAGGCCTTGTAAAACAGAATCATTTTTCAACAAAATGGTGCTTGTTGCAAAACCGTCATCCGATACGATGACCGCGAATCTGTAGTTCGTTCGATTCGGTGCAAAGTGGTAAAAATGAATAATGGACCCAAGCCAATAATCATTAACGAGTGTCGGATCAGTAGTAAACGCGTATTCTAGGTAATCGTCGTTGTCGATCGCATCTTGCAACCCATGGGCATCCACACCAGATACCTCCAAACGTGTCAACGTATACAATGGTGAATTCAACCCTGGGCCAACTACCTCAGCGGATGCCGTAGCCACCAAGGAAGTGTCCAGTATAGTGCTTTCCGTTGTTCCGTTATGCCACCATACCACGGCCTCCTTGCCTGCCGTACAAATCTGTTCCAGGGTATCTAAAATACCATCGTTATCGTCATCTAGATCAATGATATCGACTATTCCATCTCCATCGTTATCCCCACACGCATTCAGCGGGTCCAATACGGTGACCTGAGCTATAGAGGTATCGGTAAAACCCAGTGCATCGGTCACGATCAGCCGCACTGTATTCGATCCCAGATCCGCACAATTGAAAAGGTCCAGATCGATACGCAGGGATATGCTACCTCCATCGCCAAAGGAACCATTGTCCACATCCGCTGCAGTGATACTTACTTGACCAGTAGCAGTCAAATCGACCTGTATATCGCGACAA
Organism: uncultured Weeksellaceae bacterium; assembly: GCA_964585605.1. Lineage (GTDB taxonomy): Bacteria > Bacteroidota > Bacteroidia > Flavobacteriales_F > PHOS-HE28 > CAZPEQ01. The sequence goes on from CAZPEQ010000004.1 coordinate 7,716, forward strand.
ACAGCGGTCGGCTGCCCATGAACATTAATAATGCCTGAAAATTCTGATGTATTGGAAAGAAGCGTTGCAGTGGCTGTTAAAAAATCTGTGTTAGACACACCTGTAACAGTAGTATTAAAATGGAATCGATTGGTATTGTCAGTTCCCTGAGGCAAGCCATTGACATTGCCAGGGCCATAGCTTCCGGTGGTATTGTCCATATCATCTATTGACCCTTCAGTTGCCGAAAAAACGAACGTCTTACCTTCTCCAAAAATGCTCGGTACACCATCAGCAATGAACACCTCTATCAAACTACCTGGGCGCGCAAATCCGGTAACGGTAAGTTGATTTCCAATGAGCCATGCAGAATCCAATACGGGGTAATTTAGCAGGTCATTCGCACCAGCATCTGTATCACCATTGTCATTGGCGGTATAAAAGGGTGCCGTGCCAAAATCGCGATTATCGCTAGGCGAGTTCAGGTCTATACCGACCTGGTTAGTTGGCGCGCTACCATCTACTGCGATAATCTCCCCATTATCGAAAAAGCTATTCTTGGTGACCGTGATCGTCTCTGCTCCATTGTTAACCTGCAAACCGGCCCCATAATTCCCATATATCAAATTTCTCTCAATACTAATGTTCTCGCAACCAGGCCTGATGGTCATACCCGCAGACTGTATAACTCCCGAAGAAATACCAATACCGTTCGCCGTAATGGTGTTGTTCCTCATTTGATATTCGGTGCTCATGGTAAGTACGACGCCCTGACTAGAGGTGCCGATTACGCTGTTAGCGATAATAATCCAACCTATGTTGAACTCGGCAGCAATGCCATCACCATTGACTGATCCCAATCCATTGTCCACCAATTCATTCCCTTGCACAATCACCTCATCGGCTCCAGAGGTACCTAATATTCCCGTTTGCTGAGAAAAGGACATTAGGTTATTCCGAATCACCAGATGTGGTGCATTGGCCTCTAAGTTGCCGCGATTCCGCATACCCAAACCTGGATCCTCATACGCACTTGCCCGACTACCGATCACGTTCATTTCGACCACGCCGGAGTCGGCGCTAACAGCGTAGTCAATAGCTTCATTTGATGTTGACCCAAGTAATGCAAAACCACGTACAGTAACTGCAATACCATCCACATCAAAGGCGGCAGCACCAGAGTTGGACATGTCTACCTCTACTTCAGGTGCAGGAACCTGTAGCAATGGTACATTGTCAACACCAACTGTACCACCTGCCCCATGCAGACCGACGTTCGTGTTGCCTAGATTGAACGTCTGCGTAGAGCCATCTAAGACCGTACGGTTCCCTTGAACGCGTGAAATTGCATTGGGGCTAAATACAGCAACTCCCGCTGTTAATTGATCTACCAGACCAGCCCTAAGGCCAGGCCGCGCAGTGCCGTTAGAAATCATGAATATGCTTGATTCGAATCCTGCGGGCAAGGGTTCACTCGTACCATCAACAAGCATGCGCGAACCATTCTGAGCAAGGGAGTTCTGATCATCTAAGCCATTCGCATTGATGATAAACTGCTCCAATGAGCCTTGGCCTGAACTATTAACGTTAACGATAACATTGAAGTTGAAACCAAAATCAACACCCGTTATATCATTCACCGCGCCAAGCGAAACGGTAACCACAGATTGTGCTTCTTCAGTGAGTGTAGACAAGGCCGCTAAGGTGGAGGTGCCATTTCCTGCATCTACCTTGTGAGGAGACTCTCCTCCAACCCGGTCTCGTACCTCAGCACCAGCAGCACCAGTACGATACGTTTGCACCGCTAAGTGAGTTCCTGCAAGGTATCCACTACGCGCACTGCTTACGGTACTGTTAACCACGCGAATAGTGTAGTTCCCTGCTGCTAGGCCCGTAAACGCATAAACACCGACGGCATCAGTCGTTGTGGTCGATAAAAAATCACCTGCGGCATCGTATATCTCAACGCGAACACCTGAGCGAGATGCCCCCCCTTCAGCAATCGCATTGGCTAGGTTCCTGCCTTCTCCACCCCCATAGTTCTTATCTTCGAAAACTGTTCCGCTTATTCCACCTACCAGCGTTGTGGCAGCATTTACAGGGGTCGTGCCATGCTCGCCCAGGGTATAAGACATACCTATAGCAGGGGCTACTGTCAATATAACAGTTACGCCAATCACCAGGTAAGTGAGCAAGCCCGTTTTCATTGGTCTACGTTAGTTTATACGTAGCACTTAGTAATCGGTTACCTACGCTCTACTAGGGGAGCTGCTCTGATCGCGTGTTGGCGGCATTGAAGCTTCCAATATTCTGTAAGATGATATCACGGTCATTGCCTGCGCCTGCGTACCGGATGTAGCCGTCCATATTCACATCTGCAGAAGCGTAAGCTTTTCTACTGTCCGTAGGAATGCCATTTAGCCAGTTCAGGATCTCGTCCCGGTCATTGTTCGCACCATTGTAGCTGAGTATGCCGTCATTCGTTGTGTTACCAGACCACAATAAGTGAACACCACCTAGACTCTTCAGTGGTTTAAATCCCCATGCGACCTGAGTATCCGAAGTGAAGTCAACGAGCTGAGGAGCACCAAAATCGAGCGCATCAATACTCATGACGCCAAGATGGTTGCGGTGCTTTACCGCCACGAAATAGTTGTCATCAGGAGCAAGGAACCGAACAGGAGATACGCCATCTAAGTCAACGACTTGACCATTTCGAAGTAAAAGCGCACTCCTGGTGAAAAGTATGACTGACGCATCTTCCCAGTCACGAAGCTCTACCAATACCCAATCCACGATGGCATTCGGCCCCATCCTATGCAGCACAAGTGGTGCTATTTCCTCTATTCCTTGCATGTGCGTAAAACCCAATTCAAAATAGGGTTCGATCAAAGGAATCTCGTTCCGCACGCGCAGGTCATCACGCATGAGTCCTGTTTGTTGGTCATAAGCACCCTCCAATAGCATCGTGATCGATACCTCAACCACGTTCAAGGTATCAGTCAGGTAGATCATGCTTAGGCAGGTATCACTGTTGCCTGCAGCATCGGTTACGATATACTGCGCGGTGTGCAAGCCTTCCCCAGCAAGTATGTTCGGTACGATCTGCTGCTGTACGATACTACAGTTATCCAAACTTCCGGCGTCAACATGCGCTGCTATTAATTCAAATTGTGTTGCGCCCCCTAGATCAAACGTATCTGCATAGCAATATGCGCTTGGCGGTTCGAGATCAAGCACGGTTATTTCCTGCGTGCAGCTTAAGCTATTCCCTGTCTGATCCGCCATGCTCCAGGTGACGGTGTTCAGCCCTACGCTAAATGAATCAACACCAACTTGGCCATTGTTATACGTAAGGTCAACCATTCCACAAGCGCCTGTGACAAGTGGCAAGGTTGGTGCATAAGCCAATGTGCAATTGCCTGAAGCAAGGATTAATTGGATACTGCTATCACACCATAAAGCAGGTGTAGTGGTTTCTCGAAAATCAGAAACCCCGTTCCCATTTTCATCTTGAGGTAGACCATATGCTGTTGAGTCATTGAGCACTACACCAACAATCGAATCCGTAACCAAGGTACTGTCACCCACCTGACCGTTGAAGTCCGGATCGGTATGTCCTGCTTCAAGCACATCGTAACATAGGTCTCCATCGCTATCGGAATCAACAAAATCGAATAGACCATCTTGGTCTGAATCGTAGGGCGAATTCACAACCGTTCCTAAGCCTGTGCTTTGCACTAATGGAATGCCATTCGTATCCACACCACCAACTAGCCTACCATTGACTTGCGGATGACCTGTACCCGCTTCGACCACATCGTAAATACCATCGTTGTCTGAATCCAGATCGAACCAGTTCTTTACGCCATCGTTGTCTTGATCCAAAGAAGCCGCACACTCCACGGCTATGAACCGAAAGTCATCTAAACTAATCGGCCCCGTTTGATCATGCCCGAATAGATACACCCGGAATTCATAGTTGTGCTGCGGCTCGAGCAGTAAATGACTAACGTTAAGCGGTAAGTCTATACGCTCGTAACTGGCCGTTAACGCCGTATCAATGTACTCTGGCTCAACCAATGTAACGGCAGTCTGAAACCCATCAATGGAGTATTGAATCGCTAGCCAATACCCAAAATTCTGACTGCCGACCACTCCAGGAACGGCAATCCTCCCGATCTGCGCCGCGGTTACTTTCATTGCACCTGCAGCACTGGAGGGTTGAAATCCATAGGAGAGATAGTCGTTGGAATTAATTGCCGTTTGCAGGTTTGATGCCTCAGCGCCTGTTAACTGCATAACGGAGCTGAGGTAGTTCGGCACTAAGCCACTCCCTGTTGCTTCACTGGAAGCAACGTTGATCAACGCTGGTTGGAATAAACTAGGAGCTGTTGCATCTGTTCCGTTGTGCGACCAAACGATCATGTCATAGGGTACACCTACACATTCGATCTCTGTTAGATCCAGTATGCCGTCATTGTCGCAATCAAGGTCAACCGCGTCAGCGATCCCATCGGCATCGGCATCGCCGCAATCGGGATCAAACTGGTCGATGAGGCCATCCAAGTCGTCATCCAAACCATTTGCACAGATCTCTTGCTGGGCATAGCTCTGTTGCACCGTTAGTACTAAAGTGAATGTAAGAACTAGCAGTCTTACCGGAAGAAAAGTTTGCTTGTGAGGCATGTGTGGGACGTGAAAATCGCTCGTTTGTACGTGATCCGATCATCAGGGGTTCCATAAAAAAGGCGGACTGTAAGGAGTCCGCCTTTCAAAAGTCTAATACGCGTTGGTCACATTTTCACAATAATGAATTCTGTGCGCCGGTTGGCTTGATGCTCCGTCTTTGAGCACTTAACACCGTTACCACAACGGTTCACCAATTTAGCTTCGCCATACCCTTTCCCCGTGATACGCTCGGTCGCGATGCCTTGCTTTACGATATACGCAGCAGAAGATTTCGCACGGCGATCGCTCAATTTCTCATTGTAGCTATCGCTTCCACGGCTGTCGGTATGCGAGCCCAGTTCAATGACCATACTCGGGTTTTCCTTCATTACCGTAACGATCTTGTTAAGCTCGGTAGCGGCATCTGGCCGTATGTTGTCCTTGTTGAGGTCAAAATAGATCGGTTCAATGTCGATCATTTTTGCCAAATCTCCACCTACCTCTATCGGTACGAGGTCTTCCAATATCAACACTTCGCCCACCGATTCGATCTTGCGCTTGTATGTGCGTGTTACAGGAATAAAGCCCTTCTTGTTGTACTTAATGGTGTAACTCAATTCATCACCCGGTGCTTTGCCATTCAGCACAGAGCTGATGCCACCATCTTCACCTGTTCTACCATTGATCACCTTTAAATTGGTTCCTGCCTCGATCACCTCAACATCAACCCCGTCAAGTAGGTCACCTGTCTTTCTGTTCTTCACACTAACTGCCAGGGCCATCGCATTCTCAGGCAAAAGCATGAGGTTACGCACCAGTGTAGAATCCATGTCTTTCATGCCAGTTGTACTCGCGCTTTCCATTCCTTCTCGATACTCTGGAAGCGATCCAACGATCTGAACATTCTGATCGGCTTCTAAAGGAAATAGATAACTACCGTCAGCTCCTGTTACCACGGTTCCTATAACCGTGCCAGCAGCGTCCTTCAAATCAACATGGGCATTGGCCAAAGGTTCTTGCGTAAGGGCATTGATCGCCATACCGCTCAGCGCCAAGGAGCCCCCAAACGGCGCACTTAGATTGAACAAATACACATCATCATCGCCTTGTCCGCCGGAGCGGTTGGAAGTAAAGTACCCTCTCGTTGAAGTCGGATTGAGTACTAATGAAAAATCATCTGTGCCCGAATTGATAGGTGCTCCAGGGTTCTTCACTGGGCCTGCATTTCCTTTGTTGAGATTTGTGTAGAGGATATCTAATCCGCCTAAGCCTTTGTGCCCATCACTTGCGAAAAACAGAAGCCCATCTTCATGAATGAAGGGAAACATTTCGTTGCCTCGTGTATTCACGTTTGTCCCTAAGTTGGTTGGCTTTGACCACGAGTCCCCTTCTCTTTCGACCATCCAAATATCCGTACCACCTTGACCGCCTGTCATGTCGCTGGCGAAGAACAAAGTCTGTCCATCCGCGGTGAGTGTTGGGTGGCCTACTGAATATTCGTTACTGTTGTACGGAAAGTTTTTTTCGTTACTCCAGCCTTCGCTCGTTAAGGTGCGTGAGAATATTTTCAGGTTGTTGACTTTTTCACTAGTCAGTTGCTTTTTACCCTTATGCACGTTGTTTCGGGTAAAGTACATGGTCTTCCCATCAGCGGTAAAAGCAGCGTTGCTCTCGTGGTAAGAAGTGTTGACACCTTTAACCGCGTTCAAACTGGTGACCTGCCCATCTTCACTAACCGTGCACTCATAGATGTCAAGGAAAGGCTTGTCATTCCAGGTATGCCGGCGGCGCGCATTCACTTCCATAGATCTCGCCGATGCCAAGAATAGCTTATCGCCCATTAGCATGGGTGACATGTCGCAATTGCTGCTGTTCTTGGTTAAACCAACAACGGTGGCTTTATCTAACGAAGCTACCTGCAGTTGCGGCGCATAACTGGCTGCGCCTTGTTGCAATGCTACTCGGGAATCATCTCCTACTGCCAAGTTGTACTTATTCAGCCAGGTATCTGCATCCGCATATTTGCCGTTGCTCCGCAACACTTCCGCGTAGCGGTACAGGTCTTCTGAAGTTGCATTTTCAGCAGCTACCGCCTTGGCATACCACATTTCTGCTTTATCTAATTCGCGTAGTTTCCAATAACTCATTGCCAATTTGCTGGCAACCGCACTTTCACTGGCTCCTTTCATGGCTGCTCCTTCGTAACTCGCGATCGCATCCACATAGGAGAAGTCTTCGAAGTGCTTATCTCCGCGGCGAATATGGCCTTCCTGCGCACTCACGTTCAGTGCAAGTCCGAAAAGCGCTAATGAAAATATTGCTTTGATCTTGTCCATTTTCTTGTATTCAATCAGAAGTAACGTGGTGAGAGTGTTCGTTCGCGATCAACCTTAAGGTCGTAGCCGATCATGAACTCATGTGTTCCGCTGTGGTGATCGCGTAGATCACTCAAGGTGAAGTCATGTGCATAACCCGCCCTGAATTGGTCAGTGATCTGGTAGCCGATTATCCCACTCGCGCTGTCGCCAAAACGATAAGCGCCACCCAGGTTCAAGCGTTCCATAAAGAAGAAGTTGGCACTTAGATCTAGACTTAGTGGTGACCCGCTCACCACTTTAGCCACCATGCTCGGTTTCAGTTTTACATTATCGGTCAAATCAAAGACGTAACCCGCCGTCAGGAAGTAGTGGCGTTCGTCTAATATCCTGCCTACGGTTCCTGCTCCTGCATCTATATCCGTCTGTTCATTCTCGAGCAGTTTAGGTGCGCTAAGCCCGATATAACCTTTATGAGAATAGTAGTAAACTCCAAAACCGAAATTGGGCGTGAGGTTACTTCCCACATCTGATATGAACAAGGGGTCTGAAGGGTCAACGTTCTCTAACCCGCCAAGGCTGGCTGAGAACAAATTGACCCCAGCTTTCAACCCGAACGAGAGTTTTGCATTCTCGGTCGTATTGATCTTGTACGCAAAGTCAGCGTAGATCAAATTCGTTGTTACCGGACCCACCTCATCGCGCACGATACTGAATCCCAAGCCGAGCTTGTCATTACGCAGCGGGCTGTGCAAGGACAAACTTTGCGTGGTAGGCGCACCATCAAGGCCTGTCCATTGATGCCTGCTCAAACCCGTTACACTTAAGACACCCGATGTGCCTGCGTAACCCGGATTGAGCGCCTGTGTATTCCAGAAGTACAAGGTGTATTGCGGATCCTGTTGCGCCTGCAATTGGCCCGCTAGCATGACCATCGTCGTGATACCGATCCCGACGCTGATCTTATAAATTTTATTACCCATGTTCTTACTCATCTGTTTTTGATCTTTTGCCCGCTTTTGATCAACGGTTCAGATATACATAACCACTGAAGGTCGTTTCATTTTCATCGTTCAGCTCGAGGATGTACCAGTACGTGCCTACTGGTAATTCATCTCCAAATACTTCTCCTTGGTTATTCTGCCCTTCCCAATTGTTGTTGTAAGGCGAAGCAATGAAGATCTCATCGCCCCATCTATTGAACACACGCAGTTGGTTGTTCGGGTAGTTCTCCAAGGCTTGGATCACCCAAGCTTGACCAAAGGCATCACCATTCGGCGAGAAGCCTTGTGGTATGACGATTTCCATTGCCGGGCATATGACCTCAACGAAAACTTGGCCTGTATCACACGCTGGTTCTAGGTCACACACCACGTATGTAATGGTGTCGTTCCCACAGAAATCTCCTATTGGCATGTAGGCGATCGTGCCCGTATTATTAATGACGACCGTGCCGTTCTGCGCGGTGGCAGAAGCTACAGTAAGCGGATCACCGTTCGGGTCGCTATCGTTACCTAACACATCAAGGAAAGTAGTTGTGCCCGGGCTTGTTATGATTACATCATTGACAGCTATCGGTGGGTCGTTGTCGCAAATAACATCTACTAAGACAATGGCATCATCGCACAATCCGGTGATGTCGCATATGGTGTAGAAGATGGTATCTGGCCCGCAGAAATCTGGAGCTGGCGTGTAGGTGAGTGTACCATTCGGGTTGATCGTTACCGAACCGTTATTTGCCGATGCGCTTGTAACGGTGATCGGATCGCCATTCGGGTCCATGTCGTTTATCAACACATCTACATCTACGGGGTCTCCTTCATTGGTAACAACTCCTGTATCATCCATTGCGATCGGTGCGCATTGTACTTCAACCAACACAATGGCATCGTCACACGCGTTGAGTGTATCACAAACGGTGTAGAATATGGTATCGACGCCACAGAAGTTCGGGTCCGGCGTATAGTCTATCGTACCATTAGAGTTAATCACGGCTGTACCGTTATTCGCACTTACCACGGTGGTGGTCAAGGGATCACCATTCGGGTCAACGTCATTGGCCAGGTTATCAATAGTCATGGTAGTACCACTTACCACGGCCACGGTATCGTCAACTGCAATTGGCGGGTCGTTTAAGAACACGTTGATGACCACAACAACCGTATCACATACTCCGGCCTGATCACAGACAACCGCCGTGAGCGTATCCATGCCTACAAAGCCCGAGTCTGGCGTGTAGGTGAAACAGGTATCGCCATCCAGTAACCCCGTGACCATGCCGCTATCTGGTCCCATAAGCACTGCCGTTACATCTAGAGAATCTAGGTCAGGATCAATCGCATTCAAGCAAATAAGCGTTGGTGTGTCCACGAGTACCGAAGCGGTCGTGGTGTCAACAGGTATTCCCGAACCATCTACAATAACAGGAGGGTCGTTGATCGGTGTTACTTGGAAGAATACGGTTGCCGTATCGCACAATGCAGGAAGTGGGTTACCATCATCGCACACCACATAGGTGAGTGAGTCGGTACCATTAAAGTCCATGTTCGGTATATAGTCGATGGAACCATCCGGGTTAACCGTAGCGGTGCCGTTAGCAGGGCCTCCTATAACGGTTACGGATGTCGTATCGATGTTACCGGACGGATCAGTTGGATCCCCATCGTTGCCTACAACGAGCACATTAATGTTCATGTCCTCGTTCAATGTGACCGTATCATTCACTGCCACCGGTACATCGTTAACCGGATCCACCGTGACCACTACCGAAGCTGTTGCGCAGAAACCTGTTGTATCGCATACTTGGTAGGTGAATACGTCTGTACCGTTAAAGTCTGGATCCGGCGTATAGGTGATGGTCCCATCCGCGTTCGCCACTGCAGTTCCATTTGCTGGTTGACTTTGAATCACCACTGACGAGGTATCGAATCCTGCAATTCCTCCTGAGTCATTCGCGAGTACTGCAATCGTACCTATGCTATCCTCATCAATGGAAGCACTGTCGTTAACCGCTAGCAAGCCGTTGTCTTGCACGTTGATGAAGACCCAAGCCGTATCGCAGGTGACGGGAAGTGGTATACCCAAGTCACATACCGTGTATTGCAATGAGTCAGTTCCCATGAACAACGAGTCCGATATGTAGGTGATGCTTCCATCCGCATTAACCGTAGCTGTTCCAGAGAACGGCGGTGTAATAATCGTTACCGAAGTAGAGTCCACTCCACCAGTTGGGTCATCCAGCACATCGAAATCATTCGCGATAACGTCAATGTCCACTGTATCTCCCGGGTTGACTCCGGCCATATCATCATTGGCTACAATCGTATCCTGAACTGGCGCTACGTTCACTGTGACAAGCGCTGTATCACAAAGCGGTGGGGTTCCATTGTCGCATACCGCGTATTGTATCGTGTCCATGCCATTGAAGTTCGGATCCGGCATGTACGTGATGGCTCCAGTCGAGTCTACCGTTGCTGTACCGTTATTGGGCCCACCTACAACGGTAACCGAAGTTGTATCCAACTGCCCACCCATATCCAGCGGGTCGCCATCGTTAGCCAAAACGTTCACCACCACCAAAGAGTCTTCTAGCGCACTGGCCGTATCGTTAACCGCTACAGGCGGGTCGTTAACTGGAGTGACTTGGATGATCGTGACCACCGAATCACACGCGCCCAAGGTGTCACAAACCAAGACCACAACCGTATCCGTTCCATTGAAGTTCGGTGCCGGGGTGTAGGTGAAACAGGTATCGCCATCAGCAAAACCACTGACCATACCATTCACAGGTCCGCTGATAGCTGCCGTAACATCTGCACCATCTCCTTCCGGATCGGTGGCGTTGAAGCAGATCAGCACTGGTGTCTCCTCTGGTGTAGGCGCATTTAGCGTGTCGAGCGGGCTGCCCGTCCCATCGATCACTACCGGTGGATCGTTGACCGGTATTACGTTAATGAACACAGTGGCCGTATCGCAGATCGGCGGTGGTCCATTTCCATCATCGCAGGCCACATAGGTGATCGAATCCGGCCCGTTGTAGTTATTCGCCGGGGTGTAGGTGATCGTTCCATTCGGGTTTACCATGGCCATACCATTGCTTGGTCCACCTACGATCACGACAGAATTCGTATCGATGTTGCCCAGCGGATCGAGCGGGTCGTCGTCGTTGGCCAATACATCAATAACGGTTGGCGTGTCTTCGATTACGGTTGCCATGTCATCATTGATGACCGGCGGATCGTTCACCGGAGTGGTCGTTACCATAACCGTAGCTATGGAGCAAAATCCTGACGTATCGCAAACTTGGTAATTGAAGTCATCCGTACCCGTGAAGTTCGGGTCTGGAATATAGGTAATGGTTCCATCGGTATTCACGGTAACCATGCCGTTCATCGGCGGGCTGGTGATGGTTATAGACGACGTATCAAAACCCGCTATTCCCATGGAATCGTTTGCAAGCACATTTATCAGCACTGTGTCGTCCTCCATAACAGTGATGAAATCGTCGAATGCCAATAATCCATTGTCGCTCACATCGATGAAAAGCCAAGCCGTATCGCAGGTAGGTGGCAATGGATTACCAAAATCGCAGACTACATATTGGATTGAATCCACTCCTACGAAACCAGAATCGGGAACGTAACTGATGGTACCATTGGGGCTTACCGAATCGATACCATTCTGCGCTGAGGTGATGATGATCAACGAGCCTGGATCCACCCCTCCAGCAGGATCCAGGGTATCCACGTCATTCGCGATCACATTGAACGTAGATATACCCACCATTGCATTGGTATTGAAGAAGTCATCGTTGGCGATGATCGGGTCTTGCACCGGAGCAATGAAGATGCTGGCCGTTGCTGTGTCGCACAACGCCGGCATTCCGTCATCGCAAAGTAGGTAATCGAAGGTGACGGTTCCGTTGAAGTTTGGATCCGGCACGTAATCGAATGTGCCGTTTGCATTAACGGTGAGCATACCATTCGCAGCTGCTGACCCACCGTTCAACAAAGACCACGTCAAGTCACTTGCGTTGTCATCAATGTCGTTGTCATTGGCACCTAGGTCACCACCCATAACGGACGAATCTTCGTCGATATTAAAGCCATCGCCTGCGGCCACTGGCGGATCGTTAACGGGCTGCACATCAATGATCACCGTTGCGGTATCGCACAATGGCGGCATGCCGTTGTCGCACACCACGTATTGGAAATCTGCTTGGCCAGAGAAGTTGTTGCTTGGGGTGAATGTGATGGTGCCATCAGCGTTCACGACCACCGTACCGTTGTTCACCGGATTGATGACTTGCACACTGCCAATATTCAACCCACCATCACTATCAGTGTCATTGCCAAGTACGGTAATCATAATTGGCATTTCCTCGCTGGTGCTGACCATATCATCAACCGCCACCGGCGGGTCATTTACCTCAGCGTAATTCAGGGTAACGGTGGCCGTATCACAGATCGGTGTTGGATCGCAGATCAAGTAATCGAAGGTGACCGTGCCACTGAAGTCGTTGTTTGGGACATACGTGAAGGTGCCGTTCGCATTGAACAATAGGGTACCATTCATCGCCGCTGTTGCACTATCCAGAATCGTGTAGGTGAGCTGGCTGGCGATGTTATCAATGTCGGAGTCGTTGCTCGCAACGGTGCTGGTTAACACACTATCCTCGTTGAGGTTGAATGTATCATCACCAGCAACAGGTGGGTCGTTAACCGGCAAGGTCACCAAGATTACGGTAGCGGTATCACATTGCACAGGTGCAGGTATACCGTCATCGCAAATTACGTACACCAAGGTGTCATTGCCATTGAAGTTGGGGTTTGGTGTATAGCTCAATGTTCCATCGCTATTGAAGACATAGGTTCCACTATCTGGTGCATTGATCACATTAAAGGAGCTGGTGTCAATATCACCATCCGGGTCCATGTCGTTGTTCAAGATGGCTATGATGGTCGTACTATCTTCATTGGCCACGTTAGTTTCACCGATCGCAACAGGCGGGTCGTTCACCGCGTTCACATTTACACTCACCAGGGCCGTATCACAATAAACTGGCAAAGTGAGCGAACACATGATGTATTCGAAAGACACTGTTCCGGAGAAATCCGTATTCGGATCAAAGGTGAACGTTCCATCGGAATTGAATATCAGGTTTCCATTGGCGCCTGCCGAACCCGCATCAGAGATCACGAATGTGAACAATGTACTATCCACTTGAGCGCTTGGGTCATTGGAACCAACATCGCCTGCAAGTGGGATATCCTCGTCTGTTGTGAACACATCATCTGATGCCTGAGGATCACAAATCGAGATGGTGGAATCGGTTACAAATGGGGTGGATCCGATATACGCTGAATCGACGACACTACCAATTACCAGACCAGTTGAATCAACCACGATCGGCGTTGTACCTGGTATACCATCTTCATCAGGATCGTTTATCTGCGCTTCGGTCACATCGGAGCAACCGTCTCCGTCGCTATCTAAGGCAATGAAATTTGGAATGCCATCATTATCCGTATCGCATACTAATCTGACACCAAATGCAACTCCTTCCAGGCCTCCTTGATCTATGGTTACATCAAGTACAGTCGCATTGAATGAGGCATGTATGCTATTGCCATTATCAGTATGGTCAGAGGTCAATGAATTGGTGCCGACTCCTAAGAAAGTACCCCCATCGCCAATGCTTTCAACTAATTGCCAAGGTTCGCCATTAGATGTAAAAACAATGGATTCGTTAAAAGGAGCCGTTGTTTCTGGATCTAAAGCCAGCAGATCCAACGGGAAGGGATTGCCGTTCTTGGTAGCGGTAAACACCACCCTGAACGACACATCAGCTCCATTTGCATTACTGTACAAGGCCTCCGACATTCCTGGAGTATTATATAGTTGATGTAAGAAAGCACCAGAGAATGTATTCATATCCGAAGGAAGGAAAGAACCTGTGTTTCCTACCGTGTTTGAAAAAGTAGCTGTGATCGTTAAGCCATCCGGTAGGTTAAAGGTTTGCGAATCTCCATCATCTATTCCGTCTGCTAGGTCAGCACCATCCCAATTGAAAAAATAGAACTGATCTTGGAAAACACCCGAGCCAGAGTTCGAATTCGCCGTTCCCGGCTGATCGCAATAGGCTTCAACAGCATTTAGAATACCATCATTATCATCATCGAGATCACAAAAATCTGGGACACCGTCATTATCATTGTCTTGAGTATTATCCCCACCGGGACAGTCATCGTTGGCATTGATCACACCGTCCCCATCATCATCGCATTGTCCACTTGTAATGGCAATGTCCGTCGAGCTCACATCAGTTTGACCCCCACTGGCAGCACTAGGAACGCCGTTGGCATCAACACCTCCAGTAAGGGTGTCGTTCTGGATGTTGGCTATGGTGAAGCCACCATTGCCTTCCAAGGCATCAGGGCAGTCATCGCCATCACTGTCTAAATCATTTAGGTCTAAATCTCCATCCCCATCTGTGTCAAAAGCTGCGCAACCAGATTCAAACGTATAAAGAGAACCTTGGCCAGCAGTACCATCCGTATGAGACGCAGATACTACAAGTGAATCAACCAATCTTCCTATGAAATTATATATTACCCCATTATCATAGGATAACGTGGTTGTGTTATTCGTTAACCCCCCATAGTAGTTTGCAGGTATAGCAGGACTGGTGTTCGGGCCTAACATCATGTTAGAGCCAACGATTACCGCAGACGGCAGAACTTCTACCCCTAGGTAGTACGCCTCCGCGAAGAAAATTTCAACACCTCCTCCTGCGTTGTCAAAATCTCTACCCGAAAAGGACAGGTCCAATACGGGGTCACTAAAATCGTAGGTCATCACTCCTGGAGCAGTTGCTGAGTTTCCTGTAGACGAACGAAAGATGTTAAACGACTGGCTTGCACTTTCAGGGCCTTCCCATATTTGAAAAGGTCCTGATAATGAATGTGTAACGGTGAATCCAGCTACCTCGCCATCGACGGTCAACCCTCCTAAAGGAACGTTAGCAGGTTCAGAAGAGTAGTCCAACAACAATCCTGGCGGGCATGCTGTTTCATTGATATCTAGAATCCCGTCATTGTCATCATCTTGATCACAAATATCACTGACGTTATCTCCATCAAGATCTGCATTCCCAGAAAGGGTAGCATCGCATGGGTCAAACATGACACAACCAGATTCGAATGTGAAAAGGGTACCTTGATTCGAAACGCCTGCCGTTTGGGAAGCGGATACTACGAGTGAATCCACGAATTCGCCGATGT
>CAZPEQ010000005.1:0-22561 GCA_964585605.1 uncultured Weeksellaceae bacterium
TATTTCGTTTCACATTCATCTCGGAAACGTACTGCTCCCAAGCAGGGAACTCTTCGGGATGATCTAGCCTCAGATCCGGTAATACACCAGCCAACAAACTTTGAAAAACACTGCGTTCCGCTGTGACGCGTGCGCGTTGATCTTCATTTCCTATAGCCACCAGCACCTCTCCTTTTCCGTACCTATCGCCCGGCTTAAAGGTTTTCTTCCGGTTGCGCATTACACCTTGCACTTCCGCATAGATCTCAATTCGTTTCTCCGCTTCAACCCTGCCCGTTGAAGAAATGACAAGCGGCACGTTTCCATTTTTCACCAATCTTACGAACGCGGTAGGCGCTGGTCTTTCCAAAACAGGTCTTTCCTTCTTCGACTTGTTAGATAGCAACGTTGAAACGAAAAAACCCACAAGGATTATCCCTATGCCGATACTTGCAATAATCAATTTGCGTTTCATTTCGTTGTATATGCTACTTTTTCTACTTCTAAGTTTCTTTTGATCTTGTCTAGGATCCTTACAAACTCAGCGCGTTCTTTTTTAGTCAAGCCGCGTTCTACAGAATCAATGATGTTCTTCATAACCGGGAATGTTCCATTGATCAGCGCTTCTCCATTTTTTGTTAGGAAGATCTGATTCACCCTACGGTCTTGTTGACATGGTATGCGGGCAAGCAAATTTTTACGCTCAAGTGTCGAGATCATACGCGCAATACTGGTTTTATCGCGCTCCATGGATTCAGCTATGGCGCTTTGCGTACTGCCATTCAACTTTAACATCATGCGCATGAACACCCATTGCTGGGTCGTCATACTCACCTTATTCTCCTGAAACTCACGCTCGATATACGCGTACGCAGATTTCATCGTACGGCCCATATTGGGCAATACGCTATTCTGAAATCGTTGAAACTTGTCTTCCATTTCTGATTAAGGGCGCACAATATACAATATTGTTGCATATACAACCAAATAGTATTCCACTGGTAACATCTTGTTAATCATAACATGTGTTATAACTAACACAGGTGTACTCCATCACTTCAGCACCTGAGAATAGCTTTGCAGCCGAATGAAGCAAATCCTACTTGACAACCCGCTGGTATTGATGTTCGTGATCGCCGCGATCGGACATTTGATCGGTAACCTAAAAGTAAAAGGCAATTCGCTCGGGGTAGCCGCTGTGCTGTTCACTGGTCTGGTATTCGGTGCGCTAGAACCCCAGTTTGAAATACCAGATGTTGTCTTCTATTTGGGTTTAGCGATATTCGTCTACTCCATTGGCCTAAGCTCGGGCCCCGCTTTCTTCAATGCCTATAAACAAAATGGAATTCGCGATTTCTTCTTCATTTTCTGCATGTTGATGTTAACCGGATTGATAGCCGCAGGAATATTTTTCGCCATGGACTTAAGTGCTGCCACGATTGCGGGACTCTACGCAGGAAGCACCACAAACACGCCAGCACTAGCAGGCCTACTGGATCACATTGGTAGAAGTTTTGAGGAAGGCATTGCAACCACCTTGAACCAACAAGCCGTTGTGGCCTTCTCTTGGTCATATCCTATGGGCGTTCTAGGCGGTATGATCGCCATCGTCGTGATGGAGCGTGTGCTTAAGATCGATTACGCCAAGGAGAAACAAGAGCTAAAAAAGACCTACCCCATCGAGCAAAAGTTGACCACGCGTATGGTGAAGATCGCCAACGAAGATGTAGATGGGATGAGCATTCGCGATTGGATGCTGAAGTATAAAATAAAGGTGACTTTCGGCCGGATAGCTCAACAGGATAAGATGAGCTTAACCCACTGGGACACCATTTTATCACTTGGTGATAGCGTATTCCTCGTGGGGGACCAAGAGGTTTTGAATGAAGCAACGAACATCCTCGGCGAACGCACCAGCTCACCATTGCAGTACGATCGCAGTATGTACGACTCCCGGCGGATATTCCTATCGAATAGAAGCTTGGCTGGTCACACATTGGCTTCTCTTCAGATCAACGAAAAATTCAATGCGATTATAACTCGCATACGCCGAGGTGATACGGATATGCTTGCAACAGGTGATACCGTTCTTGAACTGGGTGATCGCATTCGTTTTATAGCCAAACGTTCCGACCTATCCAAGTTGTCTAAATACCTCGGGGACTCCTACCAAAGCTCCAGCAAGATCGATATATTCTCGTACGGTATAGGCATTGCCCTCGGGTTGATCTTGGGCAGTATTCCGATTAACCTGGGTACGTTCCAATTTCAACTCGGCTATGCTGGAGGGCCACTTATTGTTGGCCTGTTGCTCGGTGCAGTGCGCCGAACCGGAAAAATGCTTTGGACATTGCCTTATGGTGCGAACGTGACCTTGCAACAGCTCGGATTGATCTTAGTGTTGTCTTACATCGGGGTTCGTTCTGGTGCGGCTTTCGGTACAAGTTTATCTGTAGAAGGGCTGTGGATATTCTTGGCAAGTACCCTACTGAGCATACTAACGGCGGTATCTACGCTATGGATCGGGAAACGGGTCTTCAACATTCCCTTCTCCTTACTTCTTGGTATGGTAGCCAACCAGCCCGCGATACTTGATTTTGCCCAGAACAGGGCCAATAATACGATACCCATTATCGGCTATTCCATGATTTTCCCAATCGCGTTGATAGCCAAAATCGCCATTGCGCAGCTACTATTCCTTGTTCTATACTAAGGCCCACTAAGATTCCTGCAAAGGCCAACATCAGCAATCTGAATATCAACGGGTTATAGCCCCAGCACATGTCCAGATCATAGGCCGTGCTGCCGGGTAACTTTTAGCCTAGCGCATTCGTACAAATGACAACCCTTTGGTGTGTCTAATGCAGTGGCTTTGATTTCCCGCATTTGTGAAACACACGCCAGTGGGAGTGATATGGGCAAGACAAATAGAAATTGGTACTCAACCCTCTTTACATGCGCTGTATTGTTGCATAGTGTAAGCGGGCTAGGGCAAACACCAGCACATTCTGAAGGGACAGAATTCTGGATCGGATTCATGCAGAATGGATATGGTGCGCAAGCAAGGAATATTATTATTTCTGCCGAGCAAGCAACAACCGGAATCGTCGAAGCGCCATTGCAAGGATGGAGTCAAACTTTCAGCGTTGCAGCTAATTCAACAACAACTGTTTCTGTTCCTGTTTCCCTAGAAAGTCAGGGATCAGAAGTTGTTAGCAACAAGGGTATTCACGTTATTGCCCAGGACACGATCAACGTGTTCGCCGAGAGTTCCCAAAGTTTTACCGGTGATGCGACATCCGTGCTTTCAATTGCGAACTTGGGTACGGACTATATCATTTCCGCAGCAGAAGGGTTACCCGGATTCGCCAACTTCTACAAATCAGAATTCGTTGTGATCGCAATCGAAGACAATACGGAGATCGAGATCACGCCTACTGAACCTACCGCGGCAGGCAGACCTGCTGGGGTGCCTTTCACGGTTATTCTAAACGCAGGGGAAAGCTACCAGGTACATGCATCATTAGCCGATATGGATCTTACTGGATCGCGTGTTGTAGGAACTGCAGCAAGCGGTGAATGCAGACCCTTCGCGGTATTTTCAGGTTCCATGTGCGCGAACCTTCCCAATGGTTGCACCGCATGTGATCATCTTTACGTGCACTTAGCCCCCGTCAGTAAATGGGGCAGTCGTTATTTCACCTTTGATCCTGACCTGATCCTTGAATACGCCTACCGGGTTATTGCACGAGATAACAATACCATCATATCCGTTGACGGTGTGAACACGGTCACACTAAATGCTGGTGATTGGCATAACGTATTCAACGCCACCGGCGCACATTGTATTGAAGGTAGTAACCCTATTTCTGTAACCCAATTATTTAAAGGATACACATGCGCCGGTAGTAATGGGGATCCAAGTATTCTTGAGCTGAACGCAGATGGCCAATTGATTCGTGCAACGCAATTTGAAACATTGGGATCAACACAGGTAAGCGCGCACCGATTGGCGGTCATATCGGATGTGGCTTTCACGAGTAATGTATCTGTTGATGGAAACCCGATTCCTTCGGCTTCATTCACGCCTTATTCCTCCTGCTCGAACTATGCTATTGCCTACATGAACTTAGCTCCTGGTCAGCATGATATTGACGCTCCTCATGGGGTTATTGCGTACGCATATGGCGTTGGCATTGGTGAAAGTTATTTGTACACACTAGGCAGTTCCACTACAGCGACATTGCCGATGAGTGATACTACATTCTGTCAATCAGGGTCTGTAGATCTTATTGCCCCACCTAATTTCATTGAGCCATACTGGACCTTGCAAAGCGCTCCTAATAACACGCTTGCAACATCCCAAGTCTATTCCATCGCACCTACCACATCTGACATTTACACTGCTTGGGGTTTCCTTTATGCTAGTGGTTGCCTAGTATCACAAGACTACTACGTAGAGATAGATGCTCCTTCAACATTAACGCTTAGCGCCGTTCCTTCAACGCTTTGTCAAAATGGACAAACTCAGTTAAACGTAACCGCTGGAACGCCACCACCAAGTGTCATCATAAACTGGAGTCCCGGGCATTTGCTGAATGATTCTACGATCCCGAACCCGATAGCCAATATTACCGAAACAACCTGGTTCACCGTTGAGTTCGAATCCATATCAGGTTGCAGCAGTTCAATTGATAGTGTACTTGTTGAATTGGCTTTACCTAAAGTGCTTGACGTTGAGGTGACCGTTAATGAAGATAGTATCTGTAGCGGCTCGGCAACGACACTTAGCGCCATGATCGAGCAAGAGATCATTGCCGACGGTTTCAATGTTCTGAACAATGCACTATGGAGCAATATTCTAGGCGGTACACCCAGCATGGATTGTGGTTCTGTTCTTGGCAATGCACTTTATTTCAATGGAAGTGGTCAGCGCACAGCACAAACCAATGGCTTTGATTTAAGCAATGGCGGGCACGTTCGGTTCCACTTAAAAATAGGTACGGGGGTTGCCCCATGCGACAATGCAGAGCCAGGTGAAGATGTTGTTCTTGAGTACTCGACCAACGGTGGCGTAACCTGGAATACATGGGTAGGAAGCACTTTTGACGAGGCATCGTTCCCTGTTTTCACTTTCGTTGATCTAGCGCTTCCCCCGGCAGCGTTCAGCGCAAATACGCACTTGCGCTTGCGACAGCTCAGCAACAGCGGTGTTGGTCAGGATAATTGGGCAATTGATGATATTTCAATCTCCGCCTTCTCGGCGAACAACTTGAACCTTACATGGAGCCCTTCCGCTTCAGTAAGCAATCCTACAAGTGCAACAACACAAGCCTCCCCTGCGGTAAGCACCTGGTATGAGTTGCTTGTCGATAACAACACGACCGGTTGCGCCGTAACCGATTCTATATTCGTTAGTGTAGGTTCAACGTTCAACTTGAGCGTTCCTAACGATACGAGTTTATGTGATCTAGCACCTGTACAACTGAATGCGACACCTTCAGCAGGTTCTGGGCACACATTCACCTGGTCGCCGAACAACGCCACGTTGTCAGCTATTAACATTGCTAATCCCATTGCCAATACAACAGCTACTGAAACGTACTCTGTTTCCGCCGTATCTGACCACGGCTGTACAGCTAATGAACAGGTGGCCGTTACCCTGGATCAAGTACAAAGTGTGTTTATTACAGCAAGTGACAGCGCATTGTGTGCAGGGCAAAGCACGAACTTAACGGCAACCATCGTTGGTTCGTCCACTGGTTTGACCTATGCCTGGACGCCTGCGGGTATTATGAACGACCCTGCCATTTCTAACCCCATTGCTTCGCCAACGAACAACACAACCGCAAGTGTTACGGTCACCGATATTGCAAGTGGGTGTACTTACTCCGACAACCTAGATATCGCCGTGGTGAATCTCAATTTAGACCTTGGCGCAGATACGGTGATCTGCAGCAGTGCCGGCCTCGTACTTAACGCTTCGCACACCGCTCCCAATCCAACGTTCACTTGGAATGGTGGTGTTAATCTTAACAACAATTCGATAGCGGATCCAGAGGTTTTATTGAACGGAACGAATACCTATTCCGTAACCTTAGTTGATGCGGCAGGGTGCAGCGCGACTGACCAAATCACCGTGATCGTTCCATTTGACAACCTGACACCCTTGCCTGATACCGTGTTCTGCGACGGTGATAGTGTTCTGTTGGATGCCACGCACCCGAACAGCACGTACCTATGGAATGGAAGCGACCCCTCCCCAAGTATCTTCGTTAGCGCGGGAGGTACACAAACCGTGCAGCTAACAAATATCACTTCTGGCTGTCAGGCGAGTTATTCGCTTAACGTTACTATGCACCCTGTGCCAAACGTGAACCTTGGCATTGACACCACGTTATGCGCTGGACAAAATATCACACTTGATGCAGCGAACAGCGGCGCCACGTTCTTATGGAGCACGAATGCGCAAACACAAACAATCAACGTTGGTGTTGCAGGAACGTACTGGGTAGATGTAACAAATGCGACGGGTTGCTCTACGCGTGATTCAATTGTTGTCGATGTAGAATCCCTACCCGTTCTTAACCTACAAGACTCAACGCTTTGCCTAGGAGAATCTCTCGTGCTAGATGCTACATCTCCTAACGTCAGTTATAGCTGGAGCACGGCTGAGACAACTCCAACAATAAGTGTTACCACATCAGGGATCTACTCCGTGACCGTTACCAACGCTGCCGGGTGTTCATCTACGCAAAGTGTGAATATCACCTTCGTACCCTTCCCAGTTGTTTTTCTAGGCCCAGACACGGTGTTGTGTTCGGGCCAAGCGTTAACTTTGAATGGCGGCGATCCGGCGTTCGCTCATACCTGGAGTACTGGTTCAAATGCCACATCAATAAATCCGACCACATCAGGGATTTACTGGGTTGACGTAGCGAATGGAAGTTGCGTTACGCGCGATTCAATCGGTGTCGTATTCAACGCCCTACCAGTTGACGATCTGTTTGACGTGAATTCGTGTGAAGGAAGTGCGGTGGCATTGAGCGCTGGCAATATTGGATCCAGCTATGCATGGAGTACAAATGAGACAACCGAGTCAATCGAAGTATCAACCTCCGGAACCTACACGGTAACCGTAACCACGCCATTGAATTGCATGAGCACATTTGATGCAGTCGTGAATTTTGAAGCACCACCGACCGTTGAGTTGGGCAATGACACTACACTATGTGAAGGTGAGGTCCTTGTATTAAGTTCCAGTAATCCCGTTGCAGACAACGATTGGAGTACCGGTGAAATAAGTGAGAGCATAACGGTAAGCAGCACAGGTACATACAGCGTATTCGTAAGCACAGCTGTTTGTGAGGCCCGTGATTCAATTCAGGTAACCTTCAACCCGAGTCCAATTCCATCAACACCAAGCGAGTTATTGACTTGCTTAGATGAGTCTCCCGGTTATGTTGTTATTGATGCAGGGAACTCTGGTTCCGCATTTGACTGGAGCACAGGTGAGCAAACGCAAGTGATCTTAGCTAATGCGTACGGCTGGTACTTCGTGAACATCACCAACTCATTCGATTGCTCGGTATCAGATTCCGTACAAGTCACTGAATTCTGCCCTTCGACGATATTTGTTCCGAATACGTTCTCGCCTAATGGCGATGGTATTAACGACATCTTCATGCCGGTTGGTAACAACATAGTTGAATTGGAAATGTTCGTCTTTGACAGATGGGGAACGCTATTGTTCCATACTGACGATCCAACGCAAGGCTGGGATGGAACCTATCAGGGCGAAATAGTTAAAGAAGAGGTTTACTCTTGGCGTATGATCTACAAATTATTGGATGATTTCGACAGCACCGTTGTGGGTTTCAAACAAGAGTCTATAGGTCATATCACGGTGATCAAGTAAGCACTTTCAGCTCAAAATCATCTGCGTCCAGTGCAACCGGGAATTTCTCCCTGAACGCAGGAAGCATGTCTGCTTGTAACACGGCATTGCAATACTCCTCATTATTTGAATCTGGCGCAGCTTTGACCTCTCCGTATGGATTTACCAACACACTATCTCCCGCATATTGAATGTCGTTCTTATCCGTACCAACGCGATTCACGCCAATAACCCAAGCTTGATTTTCAATAGCGCGCGCAAGCAAAAGTTTGCTCCACGGCGCGCGACGCACTTCGGGCCAATTGGCAACGTAAATGATACCGTCATAATCACCACGGTTTCTGGAAAAAACAGGAAAGCGCAGGTCATAACAAACCTGCAGCAGGAAACGCCAACCTTTCAATTCAACGATCACACGTTCGTTGCCCGGAGCAAAATGATCTGTCTCATGGGCCATGCGAAAAAGGTGTCGCTTATCGTAACACGTGTGCTCTCCATTCGGTCGCATCCAAACCCCTCGGTTATAGTATTTACCTTCCTCCTTAATAATCAAGCTACCGTATAGAACGGCGTCGATCTCTTTTGAGATCTTAGCCATCCATGTCACTGTTGGGCCATCCATTTTTTCCGCCAAACGTGCTGATTCCATTGAAAAGCCCGTGTTGAACATTTCAGGCAAGATGACCAAATTGGGGTCGGCGATATTACCCTTCAATTTCTCTTCAAAACGATTCCGATTAGCTTCCGGATCTTCCCAAACGAGATCAGTCTGGGCTAACAGTATTCGAAGGTCTTGCATCTGTCAAAGGTAACTGGGGGAAATCTATTGCTTCTTCGAAAAGTACTTCACTTGCACATTGTCAAGGGACACACGTTCCCTTTCGGTCAGCAGCTCAACATCCACCCGGTACGTCGAACCCGCTTCTGCTTCGAACATATAATTGTAGTAACCCCTGTGATACATGTCAAATTCGTTGCGAGCGAACTGCAGAATGTAGGGTTTGTGATGCACCACACTCCCCTCTTCAGAACTAATCATCAACCGTATCCCACCGTCATTCGCTTCGGCGAATTCATCAGAAAAGGAAATCTGAACAACCGCATCACCACCAACATTTGGGAATCGGCAACTGGTATCTTGGAAGATCAATATGCTTTGATCCGGATCTTGAACAAAGTCACCTAACTCGACTGATTGGTCTTCCTTAAAGTGATCATTCATCTCCCGATGATAACCCTTGCCTGCGTACTTCTCATGCGTTCGCAAAAACACCTGCCAGTATATTTCCTTCGTCACTCCGTCGCCATGCAAAATGTAACGCTGTACTTGGTAAGCCTGAATCACATTCAGCGGTATGAACATGACACAGAGGAACGCCAAAGCCCATTTACGTCGTAAGTTAAGTTGGTTGAAGAGCAGCCCCAATGGAATAAGCAAAATCGGCAAATAGTCGATGAACACCCGTTGTCCGAATGTATAACCGTAGGACCAAGACCACCACGAGGCAAACACATAGGCGAGCACAAAGAAGAACAGAACGTACGTAAGTCCAATCCACCGGTCTCTCAAAAACACCATCATTAAACCAACCATCATTGTAATCAATAAAAGCGGTGTGTATAGGAAGAGGCCTTTCCTATAACTGAAGAGCAAATTCGTAATCTCGGGGTTTAAGAAATTAAAGCCTTCATCTCCATATGAATATAGAATAAACTTTCCCGATTGAAGGTACCAGGTCGCCAACTGAACAGATATAATACACGAGCAGATGACACCCGCTACCAGTAAAGCCTTGGGATCTTTAAGCAATGCACGTGCGCCAACCAACAAATGCCGTTTTTCTCCTGCCAGAAGGGGTACAGCTAGCACGACTAGCACGTTGATCTGTCTCATCAATATGACCAAACCCAGCATAAACGCGATCCAGAACAGTCGCTTTCGAGACGGAGATAGCATATATGCTCGGCAGAAATATGCAAAGCCGGCGACAGCGAAGAACGAATACACATGGCTGTACGAGGCGTTCGTATTAGCGTAGTACACCAATGGCGTTGCAAGAACGGTCAGCAACTGTACTAAGCCTATACCAAACAGTTGCACGCCGAACGAATAGAGCAATAGGCCCAGAAAGAAAAGCCCCATCACCAAATAGCACAGAGCACCAACGAACACAGATTCGTTATACAGGATTTTGTAATCGTGTGCCTGTGGATCATCGATAAGCGCTGTGTTGACCAGGAAGAATGGCAATTGCAGTAACGCTGGACCAACCGGGTATTTATTGACCAAGTGCTCATTCCGTTCTAGATAAATCGCAGTCGTGATGCTCTCGACACGACTAAACATTTCTGGCTGTTTGCGGCGATCGCTGTCCTTACGGTTAAGGTCATGGTAAATGAACAAAGAAGGTAGGTACTCGTAATACCCTATTCCATCAGCAGAGATCCGTGATTTAGAATTACCCAGATAATTGTTGACTACGAGAACATAAACGAACAAGGTGAGGACTGCCAAGAAGGCTATCGCAATTCTATCTCTATTCCTATCGTTCACTATTTATGTTCAAAAAGCAGGAATAAGCATAGCGCGGAGTAATACCAATTTTGCTTGCCAACTAAACCTGTAGCTTGTTTTTGTCGTGGATTTCTACCACGCTGTTTGGGGCAGCAGGCAACTTCTGCATTCCTTATCAGTCCGAGCTAAAAGTACAGGGAAGCCTTGCATTAGGCAAAATTAGTTGCCTAATTTTAGCCGCATGCTTCGTATACCATCATTTCTCATATTATTATTCATCGCAACTAATTCGATGTCGCAAGTGGCTGTTCACCTCGAGGATGGAGAAACGGTAACTGGCACGAAATACGAGATCCGCGATACCGCATTAATCATTGACTCCTTGCCTATCCCTCTTTCCAAAGTCCTTTTGCTAAAAAATCACTCCCAGCATTACTTTTTCCTCGTGGGCAGTAGTGATCCGAAAAAGAGTGCTGTGCAGGACGTGCACTCCGTCTGCGACCGAGCTACGTTGTTTGCCATGCGCTACGCCGAAACACTGACTTCACACTATGTGGATCTAGATCCATTAGTGCAGGTAGCTGACAGCAGCGAATGGCGCAATTGCTTTTCTCAAGAGTTGGAGCGTTTAGGGGTAAATGCATATGAAGTCAGCGACCCCGCTGCCGTTTATGACAACAAACGCATCCGATATGATTCCACCATGATTGTTATGCGCAACGGAGATACAACAACCGTTTCAGGACCAATGTACTTGCGCAAGGGTATGTTGCGCTATGCTAGGTCCGGGGTAACCGTTAGGCAGCGAGAGGTCTTGATGTTGTTAACACCTGACGGGCAAAAAGTCATTCACGCAAGTTCAGGAAAGCTGGTACTGCTCAAGCCACAGGTCTCAAGATTAGAGCCATGCAGCTACGGGCTCATTTACGCACGCATGTATTGGGATGTCGTTGAGCACGTCACGCAGATCGAAGGGTTAGAAAAGGAACTAGCTAAGCACCCAGATTTCACAGAATGTTTCTACGGGAAACAGGTTCGAATGCTAAACGGGAAACAGGCCATCAAGATATCGCGCAAGGTTCTTGGCGTGAGCAATGGCGCCAGCAATGGATTAAACCAATGATGCTCGACGCTCCGATGGTGATTCGTAAACGGCAGACCATTAGGATCAATCAAACTTGCTGAAGCAGGTCTAGAGCCTTGAGCAAGGTGTTCTCCTTTTTTGCGAAACAGAAGCGCACCAAGCGTTGGCCTTTGGGTGCATCCTTGTAGAATGGCGAAAGGGGAATACAGGCCACACCGTGTTCAACGGTTAGCCATTTCGCAAATTCCACGTCATCCATATCACTGACAGCGCTATAATCAGCAACCATGAAGTAACTGCCTTCGCAGCGCAGTGGGGTGAAGCGGCTCGCTTCTAAGCCCTTTAAAAAAAGGTCGCGCTTGGGTTGAAAGAATGCCGATAAACCCATGTAAGGTGCAGCATCTTTCAGGTACTCGGCCAGGCCGCATTGCATGGCACTATTCACACTGAACACATTGTACTGGTGCACTTTCCGGAATTCCTTCATCAGGTGTTCCGGCGCAAAAACATAACCCATCTTCCAGCCGGTAGCATGAAAAACCTTTCCGAAACTGAACGTGATAAACGCCCTTTCTCGCAGGCTTTTATATCGAATTGCAGAAGCATGTTCTTCCCCATCGAAAACCAAGTGTTCGTAGACCTCATCGCTCAACAGAAGTACATTTGTATTGCGCAGCAGTTCCTCTAATCCTCTCATATCGGCATCTCGCAGGATACGGCCTCCCGGATTGTGTGGTGTATTGATCATGAGCAATTTCGTGCGCGATGTGACCGCCCGCCGAACGGCTTCGAGGTTAAAACTCATATCACCATTCAGGTTTACATGCACCGGGTTTCCGCCACACAATCTCACGGCCGGGGCGTAGCAATCGTACGCCGGGTCAATGATGATCACCTCATCGCCTTCACTCACAACTGCTTGAATAGCCGTAAAGATGGCTTGTGTAGCACCTGCAGTTATCGTCACCTCTGTCGCTTCATCATACGCATGACCGTAAAGCGTATTCGCCTTTGCGCAAAGTGCCTCACGCAAAGCTGGAAGACCAGCCATTGGCGCGTATTGATTTTGGCCATCACGCATTGCGCGGTGCACGGCATCAATAAGCCTTTCATCAATAAAAAAATCCGGGAAGCCTTGACCCAGGTTTATCGCACCTGTTTCCTGAGCCAAGCGGCTCATCACCGTGAAAATGGAGACTACTTGATTGGGGAGTTTACTTTCGAAATCCACGTTTACTTCTTGCTGCTTATTGAAGCACCAAGATAATCCCGATTCATTCGAGCAATGTGTTCCAAGCTGATCCCTTTTGGACATTCAACTTCGCACGCACCTGTGTTAGAGCAATTGCCAAAGCCTTCTTTGTCCATTTGGTCTACCATATTCAGCACACGCTCTTGTGCTTCAGGTTTCCCTTGTGGGAGTAAGGAGAGTTGACTGACTTTAGCAGAAACGAACAGCATGGCCGAGCTGTTGGTACAACTTGCCACACACGCACCACAACCGATACACGTTGCCGCGTCAAAGGCTTCATCCGCATCGTCTTTAGGAATAGGCACGGCGTTCCCATCAATGAGGTTACCGGATGTATTCACACTAACGAAACCTCCTGCAGATTGAATGCGGTCGAACGAAGAACGATCAACGACCAGGTCTTTAACGACAGGGAAAGCAGCGGCACGCCACGGTTCAATATGGATCGTATCGCCGTCGTCAAATTTGCGCATGTGCAATTGACATGTAGTAATACCACGCCCAGGCCCGTGTGCCTCACCATTGATGTACATGCTACATGCACCGCAAATCCCTTCACGACAGTCATGATCAAAAGCCACAGGCTCCTTGCCTTGCTTCACCAGATCCAAATTGAGGACATCGATCATTTCCAAGAAAGACATATCCCCATCAATATCCTTCACATGGTAAGATTCCATGTTGCCGGAGGTGGTCGGTCCTTCTTGTCTCCAGATCTTTAGTGTCAGGTTCATTGCTTTAGTTATTCGTTAATGGTTATTCGTTAATTGGGGCTAACGGATCCGCAGACCTACCTCGCTTTTGCGGGGATGCTGTTCTGCTGTCTATTAACCCATAACAATTAACCATCTTACTTGTAAGAACGTTGTTTCAACTCAATGTCTTTAAACTCCAACTCTTCTTTGTTCAGGATCGCATCCGCCGGTTCACCAGTGTATTCCCAAGCGGATACGTAAGCGTAATCCTTATCATTTCTTAGCGCTTCACCCTCTTCCGTCCGGTACTCTTCTCGGAAGTGACCCCCGCAACTCTCGTTTCGATCCAGGGCATCTTTACACATCAACTCACCAAGTTCCAGAAAATCAGCAACACGTCCTGCTTTCTCCAATTCCTGGTTCAACCCATTAACGCTACCGGGCACCCGAACGTTCTTCCAAAAATCTTCGCGTAAGGCCTTGATCTCCGTCATGGCTTTCTTCAGGTTTTCAGCATTTCGTGCCATACCACAGTTATTCCACATGATCTTACCGAGCTTCTTGTGGTATTCATCAACAGGCACCGTGCCATTCATATTGACCAACTTGTCCAGTTGTTCCCTAACTCCTTTTTCCGCTGCCTCAAATTCAGGTGAGTCCGTTGGAATTGCCCCTGTACGAATGTCACTAGCCAAGTAGTCCCCTAAGGTATATGGGATAACAAAATAGCCGTCTGCCAAACCTTGCATAAGCGCTGATGCCCCCAGCCTATTGGCACCATGATCGCTGAAGTTGGCCTCTCCTAAAGCATAAAGCCCCGGCACAGAGGTCATCAAGTTATAGTCAACCCAAAGCCCCCCCATAGTGTAGTGAACGGCAGGGTAAATTTTCATTGGTTGCTCGTACGGGTTCTCACCAGCAATGTTGTGGTACATATCAAAGAGGTTACCATACTTAGATGCTACAATGGCCTTCCCTAATTCTATGACCTTCTCTTCAGAAGGGTTCTCAATACCACGCACTTTCGCTTCTGTTGTTCCGTAACGTACGTACGCCGCTGCAAAATCGAGATAAACCGCCTCTCCCGTCTTGTTCACACCAAAGCCAGCGTCGCAGCGCTCTTTCGCAGCCCTACTCGCTACGTCACGCGGAACCAAATTTCCGAAGCTCGGATACCGACGCTCCAAGTAGTAATCACGATCCTCCTCCGGCAGATCCACACCTCGTTTCTTACCTGCGCGAATGGCCTCTACATCTTCTTTCTTCTTCGGAACCCAAATACGTCCATCATTACGTAATGACTCACTCATTAGCGTGAGCTTACTCTGGTGTTCACCACTCACGGGAATACAGGTTGGATGAATTTGCGTGTAACACGGATTCGCCATAAAGGCACCCCGGCGGTGTGCTTTCCAGGCAGCCGTTACATTACTGCCCATCGCATTCGTGCTTAAGAAAAACACGTTGCCGTAGCCCCCAGTGCAAAGAAGAACTGCATGAGCTCCATGCCTTTCAATCTCACCCGTGATCAGATTTCGCGCAATGATACCACGCGCTTTCCCATCTACCTTCACCACATCCAGCATTTCGTGGCGGGCAAACATTTGCACCTTCCCCTTACCCGTTTGACGCTGCAAAGCAGAATATGCTCCAAGCAACAATTGCTGTCCGGTTTGACCGCGCGCATAGAATGTCCTGCTAACTAGGACACCCCCAAAAGACCGGTTATCTAGCAAGCCTCCATAATCACGTGCAAAAGGCACCCCTTGAGCCACACATTGATCAATGATGTTCGCACTTACCTCGGCAAGTCGGTAAACATTACTCTCTCTGGATCGGTAATCCCCCCCCTTAACTGTATCGTAAAACAACCTGTAGTTAGAATCGCCATCATTCTGGTAATTCTTGGCTGCGTTAATACCCCCTTGTGCAGCAATGGAGTGAGCGCGACGTGGGCTGTCTTGAAAACAGAATGACTTGACATTGTAACCCAGCTCAGCAAGCGATGCCGCTGCAGACGCTCCTGCCAATCCTGTACCAACAACAATGACATCGATCAAGCGCTTGTTCGCCGGGTTCACGACATTGATGTCGTTCTTGTGCTTGGTCCACCGCTTATCAATAGGTCCCTCAGGGACTCGTGAGTTCAATTTGCTCATTTACATATGGTTACGTTTGCACATAGATCCAAACTGGAATCACCGCGAAAAGGATAGGGATGAATATGCCGAAGACATAACTGACCGTCGTGATCAACTTGTTGTATTTTTCATGATTCAAACCAAGTGTTTGAAACCCACTTTTGAATCCGTGTAGGAGGTGAAACCCCAACACAGCCATGCTAAGAACATAGAACAAGACATACCACCACTGGCCGAACGCATTTAAGGTCACCCTCGCCAAATCCTTCCTTCCTTCTGAGTCCTTCCCGATATCTCCCCAGTGCATTTCAAACCAAAAGCTCTTCATGTGAATGACGATGAAGATCAGCAGCAGCGTCCCCAAAACCGCCATTTGACGAGCATACCACTTGCTATTCGCATTGGGCTTGTTATAGCTATAATTCACGGGCCGAGCTTTCTTATTCTGAAATGCCAGATACAAACCATCAATTGCGTGGAACAGAATACTAGCGTATAGCAGCCAACTCACCGCCTTAATCGGCAAGAACGTGGTCATGAACTCCGCATACTCATTGAACTGCAACTGACCTGCCCGAGAAATATCGAGCAACTGTAAATTACCAATGAGGTGGATAAGCAAGAAACTACAGAGGAACAACCCGGTAAGGGCCATCCAATATTTTTTTGCGAGAGAAGAACCGAGGAGAGTAGAGTTTGCCATTGGCTTGTATTCGAGCGCGGAACGCTACCTTTATGGCGACAAATGTAACTGTCGATCAGTTCGTATTCAAACCTTGTAAACAGCCTTTTCACAACCTATCATGCGTTACAATCCGCTTAGTGCAGCAACCTACAAAGAACACCGTGCACGCTTCGTAAAAGGTATGCTCCCCAACTCTGTGGCCATTTTTCATTCAAATGACATTATGCCCACCAGTGCTGACGGCACCATGCCATTCAAGCAGGCTACTGATATCTTCTATCTTACAGGAATAGATCAAGAGGAAACAATACTCATTCTCTATCCTGACGCCTCGGATCCGGCCCATAGGGAAATCTTACTTGTGCGGGAGACCAATGAACACATAGCTGTTTGGGAAGGTCATAAGTTCGATAAAAAAGAAAGCACGGCCCTGTCAGGGATCCAATCTGTGATTTGGACCACTGGCTATGCGAATATGTTGAAAACACTGCTACCACAAGCCGAGCATGTCTATCTGAACAGCAACGAACATTTGCGCCAAAGCAACGAGGTGGAGACGCGCACCATGCGCATGAACAAAGCACTTCGGGAGAAATATCCTAATATGAACATTCAGCGCAGTGCGCCGATCATGCATCGCACGCGTTCGGTAAAAACGGCTGAAGAGATCGAACAAATGCAGAATGCAGTGAACATCACTGGTAAGTCGTTCGCACGTATTTGCAAGTTCATCAAGCCAGGCGTTATGGAATATGAGATCGAGGCCGAGATCATGCACGAATTCCTTCGCAACGGTTCACGTGGTCATGCCTACACTCCTATCATCGCGAGCGGTTCCAGTGCCTGCGTCCTTCATTATATAGACAACGATAAGCAGTGCAAGGATGGAGATGTCATACTGATGGATTATGGCAGTGAATACGGGAACTACGCAAGTGATATGACACGATGCGTGCCTGTTAATGGCCGATTCAACGATCGTCAACGAGCCGTATACAATGCCGTCTTACGGGTAAAGACCGAGGCCACCAAGTTGTTGACCCCAGGCACGATGTTAGGAGATTATCATAAAGAGGTGGGCAAGCTCATGGAAAGCGCGCTTATTGAGCTTGGTCTGCTTGATAAGCATGATGTGGAAAAACAAGACCCTAAAATGCCGGCATACAAGAAGTATTTCATGCACGGCACTAGCCATTTCATTGGCCTAGACGTTCATGATGTAGGGTTATGGAATGAACCGATCCAGGAGAACATGACTTTCACCGTGGAGCCGGGGATCTACATTCCTGCTGAAAACTTAGGTATCCGTTTAGAGAATGACATCATCATTACGAAAGATGGCCATCGGGATCTGTTTGATGCTATTCCTATCGAGGCGGAGGCCATTGAAGATATGATGGCTGATAAGGTAATGGCATAACAATCATCTTTACCTAAGCAATGCCAATGCAGGAGATAACTACTGAGTTTGATCTTGGCCGCAGGTTCTGCTTACATCTCGCATGTTGTACTTAAAAGTTACTCCAGCACTTGGCGACGAGCAGTATGTAACTTCAAAACGAGTAGAACTTGCACCCCCTGAACGGGTCTTGTTGCCCACAACCGTAACCCCATCAAATGTGGGAACCAATATAGGGTGGCGTTTAGATGATGTGTAGTTGAACATAAAATGCGGAATACCTTCTTTTACGATAGTACCCCGCATTTTGTTCCTAACTAAAACCAGCTTTTTAGCAACCTTGATCATTGAAGATCCAGAGACGCTGTTGTTTCGTGTTATTCATTGTGATCATAAAGGTTCGTTCATTCACAACCCTAAACTACTGGACTTCATGCTGTAGGCAAACTGCTCAACGAGCACAGGGCGGGTTTTGTCAAGGAACGGCAAGTAACTGATTAGACAGTCTTTGTGCCTCTGAATACGCTGAATCCTTTTCTTGCACGAAATACACCGTTACATTCGAAATCTACGCCAGTGGATCATGGAAGAGCATCATTGATGTGTATCCGCTTAAATTGGAGCAACACAACATGGAAATACGCGCCCTATTAGTAGATGATGAGAACGCTGCTCGTGAGAATCTGAAAATGATGATTCAAGAGCATTGTCCTGCTATACAGATATTAGGCACTGCTCAAAACGCGAAAGATGCGCGGGAAAAAATCCTAGAGCTAAAGCCCAATACACTTTTCTTAGACATTAAAATGCCCGGGGAGGACGGCTTTACCCTCCTGCGGTCATTGGGAGAGCAACAATTCCATGTAGTCTTCACGACCGCGTACGACGAGTTCGCCTTACAAGCTTTCCGAGAGAATGCGCTCGATTATTTGGAGAAACCTATTGACGTGGAAGCCTTACAACGAGCTGGTCAGAAACTAAGTAAAATGCTTGGTGCAGGAGATGTGTCGAATAAGGCGGTTGCAACTGCCGACTTGATCGAACAACACTTGAAAGGCCCCCTCCCTGACCGCATATCCATTGCATCTCGTGAAGGGCTCACGATATTGAAGTACGAGGAGATACTGTACTTGAATGCAAGTGATAGTTATACCGAGATCCATCTGCTTGACGGCAAGCGCTTGGTAAGCTCGAAAAATATTCGTGTGTTTGAACAACATTTAGCGAAAGACAAATTCTACCGCATACATAAGAGCTACATCATTAACTTGGAATACTTAAAAGCTTTTGACCGGAACGAGGGTAATATGGCTGTACTGCGAGAAGGTGTCATGTTGCCTGTATCCCGACGTAGGGTTGCTGACTTCGTGGATTTGATCTCGTCCTTTTAAACCGTCATGCTGTTTCGTTGGCTTGTCATACTTACCACCCTTGTTGCGTGGGCGAATAGTTGTTATGCGCAACAGCACCCGTTCATACAATACAACACCCGCGATGGACTGTCTCAGTCGCAGGTACGTTGCATAGCCCAAGATTCAAGTGGATTCCTGTGGTTTGGCACAGTAGGGGGTGCTAGCCGCTTCGACGGGCAAAATTTCCGGAATTTCGCCTTACGCGAAGGGCTTCCTGATCCACATATAGAAGACATATTGGTAACCGAAGATGGGGTTGTTTGGTTAGCTACTGATCAAGGCCTTGCGTACTTCACGGGCGACAGTATGCGCGTTAAACCACTCCCAGAGAACATTGCTGACCAACGTATAAATGCGTTGAGCACTGATTCTGACGGCAATCTGTTATTTACCGTGAACCGAAAGGGCCTATTTCGAATGACTGGATCCACGGTGGAATATGTAAAGGCCTATACGATAGGCCCAAGCATTCCCATACGCTGCCTGTTACGAACAGAAGATGAATCCATACTTATAGGCACGCGCGACGGCTTATTGCGGCTTCAAGGCGATGAACTTACTGTTATACGTGTTGGCGATCATCAAGAGAAAAGCATCAGCTCTTTGGCGATTACTTCCGACGGTCTGCTGTGGGTAGGTACGTTCGGCGATGGAATATTCCGACTCGATGGGAACGGTGGTTCCACGCAATTGACGGACATGGATGGCTTGTTGCAGAACAATATTCGATCCATTGAAGTAGACGATGGTGGCCGTGTTTGGGCTACCTCCAAGTTTGGCCTTAACCTAATTGAAGGCAATGATGTGCTGTCCTTCACGAAGTACCGAGGCATGCCGCATGACAACATTCTCACCGCTTATCAGGATAATGAGGGTAGCATTTGGTTTGGTACTGATGGCGCAGGTGTGTTAAAATACTCTGGTGACCGTTTCGTTACATACACCACGTTGGACGGCCTTTGTAATGATTTGATCATGTGCACAGTTGCTGACGACCGGGGGGATCTATGGATGGGGACCTATGGCAGCGGGGTTTGCAGAATAGACGGAATGGCCATGGTGAACACGCTTGATGGCTTGCCTAACAATACAGTTTGGTGCGGTATTCATGATGGTCAGGGTCAACTCTATTTCGGCACCAGCGATGGGGTTTGCGTCCTCAACAAGGGCATTGCACAGCCTTTAGACGCAGGCGGGTTGTTTGATCACATCCGGGTCTTCACGCTGATCATGGATCAGAATGGCGTTATATGGTGTGGAACACGCAATGGTGCGGCTCTGATCAAGCCAGATGGCTCCGTCCAAGATCTTGAAGTCGGGGTAAAAAGCGTGCGGGCGATCCTCCATAGCTCAGATACTGTTACCTACATGTGCAGTGCAGATGGCATCCTGCAACGAGGTGCGAAGACAGACAAATTGTACACAGAAAAAGATGGGTTGAGTAGCCGCAATGTCTTCTGCGGCGCGCTTGACTCGAAACAAAGGCTTTGGGTAGGAACCGTTAATGGCCTAAACTGCTTGACAGATACGGGGATCGTACATTTACAGCTTGGGCCGGATTACGGTAGCAACTACATCAACTTGCTGGTCATTGATGAGAATGATCAAATTTCCTTGGGTACCAACAATGGGCTCTACATCGGGAACGCGGAATCTTTACTGCGCGGCGGGCGGGCTGAGCAATTCACAGAAGCTGATGGTTTACGGGCAGGTGAGTTCAACCTGAACTCGACCTACCGTGATACACTTGGCAGGTATTGGTTCGGCACATCAGGAGGTCTCCTACTTCACGACCCCGATGGAGATAAGGCCAAACAACCGCGCCCTCCTCGAATGCACATCACTGGAGTTCGTTCTTTCCTGAAAGAGATCAAATGGGAGGGCCAATCCAAAGGAATCAATGAAACAACTGGATTGCCGGAGGAATTGGAAATTGAACATGCCAAGAACTACTTGACCTTCGACTACGTGGGCGTCAACCTATCAGAACCCGAGAAGGTTGAGTACCGATATCAGTTGTTGGGCCATGATGATGAATGGCTACCTGAGACCAAGGCCCGTTTTGCCAGTTATTCCAGCTTGCGGTATGGAGATTACACTTTTCAGGTGAAAGGAAGGGTGCCTGGTGGTACTTGGAGCTCCCCTACCCAATTTACGTTTACCGTATTACGCCCCTTTTTCCTTTCTTGGTGGTTCATATTATTAGCCGCAATCGCAGCTTTGGCAACAATTTGGAGCATAATGAAGTGGCGTTCGAAACAACGCGTAGCCAACGAAAAAACCAAACAGCTTGTATTGAGGAGTAGAATGCTGCAATTGGAACAGCAAGCATTGAACGCGAACATGAACAGGCATTTCGTATTCAATGCCCTGAACAGCATACAGTTCTACATCAATAAGCAGGAGAAGGTCATGGCAAACAAGTACCTGACCAGCTTCGCCAAACTAATCCGTAAGAACTTAGACAATAGTCAAAGCGATATGACCACGTTAGCCGAGGAACTAGAACGGCTGGAATTGTACCTAGAGTTAGAACACATGCGTTTTGCCGACAAGTTCGACTACACGCTAGATGTTAGTGAAGGGCTTGACCTGATCAGCGTACCCATACCGGCGATGATGCTGCAGCCATACGTTGAGAACAGTATCTGGCATGGCATTCTTCCTTCCGAACGGCATGGAGATGTTAGTATTTGCGTGTCATCCCCGCAAAAGGGCCGCGTTCAGGTGGAAATTCAGGATAACGGCATTGGCATTGAAGAAAGTCTAGCACGCAAACAGGAGGGAGACCACATTTCCAAAGGAATAGAAATAACCAAGGGCAGGGCCGACATACTGCGTAAAATGAACAAAACCGACATTAGTATAACAGGCCCCTTTCAGCTCAATGCCCCTGAAAACGGAGCTCGAACAGGTACTCGAGTTACCATTGATCTGCCCACAAGTACCGTTCCTCGCTACTAACACAGTGCTCTTGCGTTTCGAACAAATTATTCGTTACTTTGGTTAACCATGCTAAAGAAAAGCATATTCCTCTTGTTCCTACTCGGGATTTTGGCAACAGTTGGCTGCACAAAAGAGCAATTGGTGGAGCCCACTGGTGTGAACAAAGTAATGAGAGGTGGTGAAGACGGTACCGTCGATCATGGGGGCGACACGATCACGGACGATGAGGATGATGAAGGTGACAGCGAACGAGATCGCACATCTAATTAGCAGACCTTCTATTTAACGGTTTTCAAAGACCTTGCTTTAAGCAGGGTCTTTTTTATTCCTTCCGGTCCAGTAACCGTTCCCTGAACCAAAAAGTCCACTGCTGCATACATTCTAGGGATCCTACAACAAACCCCCTACTTTATACCTTTCTTATCAGTCCATTTAATCTTTGCTGAACATGGCACGCACCTCTTCTGATCACTTACACCGGCTCATTTTATCCATGAATCGAGCCGAAAAACGCTACTTCAAGCTTTACACGTCCCGGCACGTTTTAGGAGATCAT
>CAZPEQ010000006.1:0-22401 GCA_964585605.1 uncultured Weeksellaceae bacterium
GTCACCAGCGAGTATTTTGGGATATGCTGATAATCAAAGCATTAGGGCCATCGTGCTGGAGACTTTCGGCAGTGGTAATGCCACCACCAGTGAAGAATTCTTACGTGTTTTAGGTAATTTGCTGGACAAGGGTATCACACTAGTGAACGTTACCCAATGCATAGGAGGAATGGTGCAGATGGGTAAATACAAGACAAGTGAGAAAATGAAGGCCATGGGAGTGCTATCTGGCGGAGATATGACGACGGAAGCAGCGCTGACGAAATTGATGTATTTGCTTGCAAATGGTTGTGATTCTAAGGGTTTAGAAGAACACATGCCCAGAAGCCTTAACGGAGAGTTAACACAAGACCTGATCGGAGTCGTAAATGGATAATGGTTTGGAAAAATTTGACATGCTGAGTGTGTACACTCTTTTCGTATTTTGGCCGCCCGAAACAAGGAATGCGGATAAAAGATACCCAAGGAGAGGTGGCCGAGTGGCTGAAGGCGCACGCTTGGAAAGCGTGTATACTCTAACCGGGTATCGAGGGTTCGAATCCCTCTCTCTCCGCAGTGAATAGAACAAACAAGGAAAAGAAACAACATTCACCAACTAAGATCATGCTAAAAAAGATCATCACATACGCACTAGCGGCTATCCTCATGATAGGGCTTGTGCCAACGAATTTGGCCGCTCAAGGCGACACACCTACCGAGGTCAATGCGGACTTGGACGATGCAGAGGCTTCAGGTGTTCAACTGCTTAAGCAGCGCTTTATTGAAGGCGATCCTATTTTTATGACCCCGGTACTTATTTGCCTTATCCTAGGACTGGCCTTGTGTATCGAGCGTGTTATTTACTTGAACATGGCCACCACGAATACTGACAAGTTGCTGAACAATGTTGAAGGTGCTCTAAAGAGTGGCGGTGCTTCTGCGGCGAAGGAAATTTGCCGAAACACATCTGGGCCGATCGCAGGTATTTTCTACCAAGGTGTCGACCGCATGGGCGAGGGTATTGAGAATGCTGAGAAGGCCTTGGTTTCTTATGGCGGTGTTGAAGTAGGGCGCTTGGAGAAGGGCCTTTCTTGGATTTCCTTGTTCATTGCCTTGGCTCCCATGCTTGGTTTCATGGGTACGGTTATTGGTATGATCGGTGCTTTTGACGCTATTGCGGAAGCAAATAACATCTCCCCGGCAATTGTTGCAGGAGGTATTAAAGTGGCCCTTTTGACGACCGTATTCGGTTTGATTACGGCGATCATCTTACAGATATTCTACAACTACATCGTTTCGAAAGTTGAGAGTATAACAAATAACATGGAAGACGCATCTATCACGCTGATTGATATGATCGTTTCTCATAACAGAGGGTAAGCAATGATGAAAAACATACCAAAGATCGTTCAGTTTACGCTCATTGCTTTGGGGCTCATCTTTTGCTTCATGATCATACGTGGAATTGAAGAGGGTAACCTCAACGACACCGGGTTAACAGGTCTGAACGGAGCTATTTGGGTAGCACTGATTTTAATGGTTCTAGGTCTGCTGATGGCAATCGGTTTCTGGGTCTTCCGTATGATGACAAAAGGAAGAAACTCCAAGATTACCGCAGGTGGTGTCTTGGTCGGATTAGGTTACCTCGGTTTGAGAATTGGAAGAGCGGTAAGCAGGTCTGGTGATGTCGCTACTGTTGATGTGGATCAGATGGTGAGTATGGGAATATATCTGTTCTTGGCTCTACTGTTTGGCGTCATTCTGGCCATTATCGTGGGTGAGGCGCGAAGCATGCTCAGCTAACACGTAAGTGCGATGATAAAACGGAACAAAAGCAGAGGAGTACAGGAGATCAATGCAGGGTCTATGGCAGACATTGCCTTTTTGCTGCTCATCTTCTTCTTGGTAACCACAACAATGGATACCGATGTGGGTATCCTGCGCTTGTTGCCGCCTGTTGTGCCTGAAGAACAAGAGCCGGATA
Organism: uncultured Weeksellaceae bacterium; assembly: GCA_964585605.1. GTDB lineage: Bacteria > Bacteroidota > Bacteroidia > Flavobacteriales_F > PHOS-HE28 > CAZPEQ01. The sequence continues at coordinate 1,964 of CAZPEQ010000006.1, forward strand.
TCGTTAAAGACAAGAACATTTATGAAGTGTTGGTGAATGACGCGGATATGTTGCTTGTTGAAGACGACATCATGAACATCGAAGACTTGCGTGAAGGGGCTGTTGAATTCCTAACGAATCCGGATAAACGTGATGACCTTCCGCAGAAACGGTGGGTGCGCAAGGCTGATGTTAAACTGCAAGTGCAACAGTATAAAGCAGGAGTAGCTAAAGCTGAAGAGAAGGATAAATCCAACTACGAAAAAGAACTGAAGAAGTGGGAAAGTAAATTGCATGCCATCAATATGGTAGGCGAATACACGGAGCTCCCAGGGGCTGCTGTGATCTCACTACAAACCGGTTCGAAGACCAGTTACGGTATGTACGTCCAAGTACAGAACGAACTACAGGCTGCGGTTCGCCAATTGCGTGACGAACTCAGTATGAGCAAGTTTGGTGTGCCATACAGTGACCTGGATAGTAAGACGCAAGATGGCCAGGACAAGATCAAAGCTGTCCGTACGGTATATCCGCAAAGGATATCCGAGGCGGAACCAGTTGAAAGGAACAAAAGCTAAAATCTTATCCAATGAGTAAATTCAAAGACGGAGGAAAGAAAGAATTACCGCCAGTGAGTACAGCCTCTTTGCCGGACATCATTTTCATGCTGCTCTTCTTCTTCATGGTTACAACCGTAATGCGTGAAGTAGACCTGAAAGTGAAAGTGGAATTACCCGATGCAACTGAAGTTGATAAACTCGAGAGTAAGGCACTTGTGGATTATATCTACATCGGCCCTCCTACCCAAGTGGATCTGTATGGCGAAGAGCCACGAATCCAGCTAGACGATCAATTCGCGAAATTGGAAGACATCAATTCTTGGAAAGAGGAGAAGCAGGAGATTCGTGATGAAAAGGAAAGACCAGTGGTAACCACATCGCTTAAAGTGGATAAAGAAACCAATATGAAGATCATTACTGATGTAAAGCAGGAACTTCGTGTAGGAAACCACTTGAAAATAAACTACTCAACCACACAGGGTCGGTAACCGTTTCCTGAACCAAAAGAAACGCGGCCATCCTTCGGGGTGGCCGTTTCTTATTTAGGCCTGTACAAGTATCAGCCGATCGCTTTCTCTAACGTTCTATTTATATGGGACGAACACGAAACAACACGCCAGAATTGAACGCGGGATCCATGGCGGATATCGCTTTCTTACTACTCATTTTTTTCTTTGTTACGACGACGGTCGGCAGCGAAGTAGGCTTTAAACGCATGCTTCCTGAAATGAATGATAATACCAACCCAACACCGATTCCCGAAAGGGAAGTGTTAGTCGTACATGCGAATGCTTCGGGTAAACTCCTGATCAATGACCAAGAGAAGGAGTTGGGTGAATTGGCAGAGGAACTATATCGGTTTCTTTACAATGAAGAAAGTCTAATAGATCAACCAAGCATAGCAACTATACAAGCTACGGGCGCTTTCAATGCCTATCGGGCACTCGCCAAAGAAGGCATGGTCTTTTTGAAGTTTCAGCAGAATATGCCGTATAAGCAATACATTGCTATACAAGACCAGCTAATGGCTGGCTATGCCATGCTATGGGAACAGGTTACCCAAACGGCAGCGAATAGGTCGTATGAAACCCTTGACCGCAATACAGTTGAAGGGGCCAAGCTCATTAAAATGGCCAAAACCGCATTTCCTGTGCGTATTGCCGAGGAAACGGTTTCCTGAGCCGAATGACTAACTTGCAGTATGCGTGCGATCATCGCCTTGTTTTTGATACCTGTATTGGCTCAAGCACAATCCGTGCTGCACTATTCTGAAACATCCGGTTTTGACCACAACACCCGAACGGTTTCGCTGGCCATGTTTGAGGATTTCGGCCTGCAGGATGGCTATACGGTTGCCGACGATCAGGATGGAAGCACATTCAATTCCTTGATCGATCTCATGCAGTTTGATGTGATCATCTTCTCTAACACTTCAGGTGATGGGCTGCTAGATTCAACCCAACGAGCCAATTTTGAGAGCTTTGTGAACGCTGGCGGTTCAGTGCTTGGTATTCACGCAGCTACGGATACCTATCGGCACTCTACCGCCAATGGAGGATCCACCGGTACCTGGGATTTTTACCCGGAAATGATCGGTGGCAGCGTGCAGCAAAGCCCCAATCACGTGAGTGGTACACCCAGTTATGCAATGGGGCATATTGGCTTACACCAGAGCACGGCAGGTTTGCCTGATCCATGGCAGAAGAACGAAGAGTACTACTACTGGGAAAGCGGGTATTACGATTCGAGCAATGTAGTTGTCCTGGAAGTAGAAGAGACCATTGGCCCCAATGGCCTAGTTAATTCCTATGACTCGGCTCGAGCAGTGTCTTGGTATAGGGAATTGAATACGGGGAGCCGGGTTTTCTACACCTCGTTAGGGCATGCGCAAGGCAATTTCACTTCAGATAGTTTGTTCATTCTACACTTACAAGACGCGGTGAGGTGGTTGATGAATGGTGTTACAGGGGTGCCAGAGAACGTGCAAGATCATTGGATTCAAGCAAGTCAACAAGGAGATCAATTACGGATCAGCTGGAGTTCCGAATGGATGAGCGCAACACAGTTACGGCTGATCTCTAATTCAGGAGTGCAAAGATCGTGGAGTGCCATTGGACCTGGGAATATCATCGAGTTAAACCTGCCCAGCGGGGTATACCACTTGATCGCTGAGTGGGAAGGCCATCGTGTCCATACTTCTTTTACCTGGCTGAAATAGTTGCCTTTCATAGCTTTGCACCGCCTTACCAAATGGTACGTATAGCCGATATCGAGTTAGGGGAGTTCCCTTTGTTGCTCGCGCCTATGGAAGACGTGAGTGATCCGCCTTTTCGTGCGCTCTGCAAAAAGCATGGGGCTGATATGATGTACACCGAATTCATCAGCACCGAAGGCTTGATCCGCGATGCGCGTAAGAGCGTAGAAAAGCTCGACATCTATGACTACGAAAGGCCCATAGGCATCCAGATCTTCGGCTCGGAGTTGCAGTCCATGATGACCAGTGCCCGTATTGTGGAAGAAGCCCAGCCTGAATTGTTGGACATCAACTTTGGTTGCCCGGTCAAGAAAGTCACCTGCAAGATGGCGGGTGCAGGTATCCTACAGGACATTCCCCGTATGGTCAAATTGACCGAAGCGGTTGTAAAAAGCACCAACTTGCCAGTTACCGTTAAAACCCGTTTGGGGTGGAATGAGGATACCAAGTACATCGTTGAAGTAGCGGAACGGTTGCAGGATGTGGGCATCAAAGCGATCTCCATTCACGGTCGCACACGTGCACAGATGTACAAGGGTGAGGCGGATTGGAGCTTGATCGCCGAAACCAAGAACAACCCGCGCTTGCACATTCCGGTGTTTGGCAACGGCGACATCGATTCACCGGAGAAGGCCTTGGAATACCGTAACCGTTATGGCGTTGATGGCATCATGATCGGTCGTGCAGCTATTGGCTATCCGTGGGTCTTCAATGAGATCAAGCACTTTTTCGAAACGGGTCAACACTTGAAACCACCAACCTTAACGGACCGGGTTGATGCAGCAACCGAGCACCTGCGTCGCTCCTTAGAATGGAAGGGCCCTAAGCTCGGCATCGTTGAAATGCGCCGCCACTACACCAACTACTTCAAGGGCATTCCGCACTTTAAATCGTATAGGCTTAAGCTAGTCACCGAAGATGATCCCGAGCTGTTGTTTGAACACCTGGAAGGTATCCGAACGGAGTTTGAGGGGGTGTATCAGGAAGTTTCTGCCTAGCACAATCCCCAGACTTGCTCCGGGTCAGCTTGAGCTGGCATCACGAATTTTAATAGCAATGAGGATTTATTGGATTGACGAATACCGGGCAGAGAGCCTTGGAACGCCTATAGATAGTCAACTACATTTACCGGTAATTAAACGTTTGTAGTCGTTTGTTACCGGCTATATTTACTTAACCTTTTGATACGCGGCAAGTTCTAAAAAAATGAACCGCAAGGGGGAGTGCATTATATACAGTTGTTGTGCTTCATTGCGGTTCGTGTGAGTTGTAGTAGATATCCTGGGGTGACGTGCTGCGTACTGAATATTTGAGTAGACGTGCTAAGTGCTGAATATTGGGGTAGAAGTACTTCGGTGCCGAATCTTAAAGTATTTTGTAAATGCCCATAACAGGGTGTGCCCAACTTCCTTAAATCATTCGATTCAGCTCAGATGCGACAGAGATTACATAGGAACTTCCAGTCGCTCTTAATACTCAACATTCAGTGACTCAAAACCTGTGCGTTTCATTATATTTAATGCTCATTTTAAGTAGATATATTTGCACAGAACGCAATATACGTTGATATCACAGGTATATGAATAGGCTGAAAGTTGTATTGGTTGAGAATAACAGAAGCAATAAGTGGCTTGCTGAAAAACTTGACAAAAACGAGTCCACTGTTTCAAGATGGTGCACTAATGACACCCAACCGTCGGTTGAGACACTGACTAAGATTGCTGAATTACTAGATGTAGATATTAGAGGGTTACTCATTTCTACCAAGAATAATATCAACCAATGAGCGACCAGAATTGTCTAATACTATCACAGTATCGAACTGATAGCAAGTACAATGATTTCATTGGTAAGTATTATCATTTTCCAAAGTCATACTTGGCTCAATTCGAAAACTTGCCCTTAGAATTTGTCTACTACGAACCAACAAATGAAGGTGGTAAGGGAGAATACTTTGGTTATGGAAAAATCTCAAAAGCCCCATTTGCTGATAGGCGTGAAAAAGGGCACTACTTTGTTGAAATTGATGAATTCAAGCCATTCGGAAATCCTGTATCACGTTTAGATCTTGATGGCGTTGTTATAGAGAAAAATCGAAATCCACACTTTAACGCTCAAAATGCAGTAAGGAGAATACCGAAGGACTTACTTGAAGAATTCTGCCTTGACGGAAATATACAATTGAACTTTAAGGCAGACGCCCACCTGATTCAGGTTCTTGGCGAACAGCTGATTGCTTCGGAACGGGTTGGGATTCTTGAACTGATTAAAAACTCATTCGATGCAGGAGCTTCATATTGCAAAGTCACTATCGAAAAGATTCAAGATTCCAATCTTCAAGAAATCCCGGAATCTCTCTACGAGTTCAATGAATATCCTGGCCCAGTAATCGTTGTGGAAGATGATGGGTCAGGAATGACCAGAGAGCAGATAGAGTCTGGATGGTTGAGACCCGCTTCAACTCTCAAGACCAACGTCAAGCAGAGAATGAGGCAAGAGCGCGAGAAAGCGAAAACTAAAGGGCAACTAAAAACCTTTAAGAACTTTATTAAGTTGCTGAAATCCGAACACAAAGGCAGGATTCCACTTGGAGAAAAAGGAGTTGGACGCTTTGCTACTCATAGGCTTGGTAGAAAGCTCCTGCTCACAACGAAAACGGCAGCCAATGAATTTGAAAATGTCCTTGAAATTAACTGGGACGATTTTAACTCCAATGGTTCCGACCCGAAGGATTTAGATTCAGTGGGGGTTTCCTTATCAAGACAGTCGCCATCTAGAGACTATGGCTCTAGTAATTCTGGAACAAGGCTGTTGATTTATGGAGGAAAGGACAATTTGGAGTTGACAGAAGATGAAGTCAGGGAAATAAACAACACTATTCTAAAACTTAATTCGCCCAATCCTAATCCCAGACTCTTTGACGAACAGTTTGATGCAAGTCTTACCTGTGTGCAGGTAAAGAATCTCGAACAACAAGCAAGCTATGAAAGAGATGACCAGGTATTTCGGATATCAGGTATCGTTGACGAAAACGGAATCTTTAACTATGATTACTCTTTCACTCCGCCATATAGCGATAGTATACCCTTGAAGGGCTTTGAGTATAAAAATGAGTCAATCGATATTAAAAAACACAACAAGAAGTACTTTCTAAAGCAAATTGAGGGGAGAAAATTATGGAAAAAACCAACTTGTGGTGCTTTCTTTATTCACATAGATGTATGGTACCGAGGTAGGCCTTGGACTCAAAGAAATGACAAGAAGTTTCTTGATTTCTTGACGGACTACGGTGGGATATCAATTTACCGAGATGGCATTAATGTCTATCCTTCTGAATGGGGAGCAACATACGATTGGTTGAATTTGAAGCAAGAGCAAATATCTCAAACCAAGAGAATATCATATTACCATATGGTGGGCAATGTTGAGATTGAACAATCGAACAACATTGACTTAATAGATAAGACCAATCGTGAGGGAATGATAATGAACTCAGCCTTCCGCGACCTTGCTGGCCTTACACGAGCAGTGGTCAAATTTGTTGAGCTGGACTATATGGGAAAGCGAGAGGAACTTACGAAGCTCACTGGAGGGCTTATTAGAGAGCCTAGAACTCTCAATGAATTCACTAAACAATCTTCGAAAATTGTCTCAAATATTCATGACAAGTATGATATTGCTTCTGACCCTTATATGCTACTTGAAGAGCTCGGAGATATAAGTGAGAGAAAGCAACAATTAGTGAATCTCTCTAAATCTCACAAGAACTTGCAAAAGAATCTTGACTTGATGGAGGAGGTGCAAGACATGCTTACTGAGCAGGCTGGATTTGGACTTGGAATAGCGGTTGCTCTTCATGAAATAAATAAAGTAACATCCAACTTCTACTATGGCATTTTAGATGTAATTAAGAAAGAGAAATTCGACAAGGTCAAGTTGAATGACTTAAAAAACACCTCTGCAGCACTTGAGTCCGAATTGATGAGACTCAGTCCGCTGAGGGCATTGAGGAATGAAAAGGATTCGACATTTAAATTGTCGGAGTCTATTGAGTATGTCTCTTCACTATTTGAGTGGCAATTCAATAAACTGGGTATTACTATAACTTACAATAGAGCTGAGGACTTCGAAATTTGTACTCGATACGGAGCGGTTAATCAGATTCTTACTAATCTATTTGACAATTCGGGTTATTGGTTGGATGATCCTGACACCAAAGTAAAAAAAATTAAGCTGAAACTAAATGCTTCAGAAAGAACGGTCATTGTAGCCGATAGCGGCCCAGGAATTGCCGAATCCATTCTACCATACCTCTTTCAGCCTGGCTACAGTCTCAAAGAGCCGCAGAGTGGTCTTGGTTTATATGTATGCAAGCACTACATGAACAGTATGAAAAAACGTGGTGATATATATCTGGTGAAAGAAAGGGATAGATTGGTGAATATGCCAGGCGCTCAGTTTTTACTGGACTTCTCTAATGTTGCTGCGGAAAATGAAAAATAGCCCGATAAAGGTATTTCTGATAGATGACGAATTCCCAAAGCCAGATGCTCTTAGAAAGAACGGAGTTTTTAACACTCGAATACCCACAGATATTCTTTATAAGCTTGCGGTTGATGAAGAATGGAATTCAAATCTCCTGCACCTTCAGCAGCTCATTATGGATTTAGTCACTAGTCAATCTTGTAAAGAAGGTTTGGTAGAACTTGCAGGGTTCTCATCACCAACTCAAGCTCTAGTTGCTATTGATGAGGGTTATATTCCCGATGTCGTAGTGTATGATTGGGAATATATAAATGCTCCAGCATATAGATTTGAGTCGACGGAATGGCTCTTAGAAATATTAAACTCAACAGAAGCTTTTGTTTTCGTGTATTCAAACCTTAGAGACAGGCTACCCAAATTCTTAAATAGCGAAGAGTTTGCTAAGTTGCCGAATAGGTTTCAGCTCCTAATGAAAGGAGGAAAACTCAGAATGTCATTTTCCGCAGAAGAATTCATTTTGCAGTACATAATAGGGTTGGCTGCAAAAAGCGGGCATATAAAGATAAATGGAGTGGACATTGAGTTCACCTCGAATAACTACTTGCATTCCGCCTCGGACATACTTTATCTACAGAGAATACTTGGCAAACAAGTTGTCCTTGATGAATTACAGAATGTCAACTTTTCGATTGACGGTGCGTCAATTGAGAAAATTCTAAATAACTCTGGAGGCTATTTGATGCTAAATGAAGAGAAGGAATTGTTAATACACCCTGACGAATCAAGAATAATTGAACAAGCCGGCCCATGTATTAAAATCAGCTATCTCGAGGTTATCAGACGATATTCTATTAGAACTTTAGAGAGTGCCATAGAGAGAGGAGTGCTTCCAATAATTAAAGAGTAATGCCAGCTTTATCACATAATCATATTGCGGTTCTTCAACCACTTATTAGTCCTTTTGATCGAAGCCCCAATAAGAACATAGAAAACGATATCCTTACTGGAGAACGGCACAATGATGAGTTTCTAAATTCTATACATGATGGTATAGACAATCACTTTCCTGAACCTTATTTTGAATTGTCCATAGAAGAGTTGGAAACCAATAGAATCATGGAAGGTGGCAAGCTGCTTGACAAATGCTACTTATGGGTGATTGATGATGTTAGCATCAAAATAATCTGGGAGAAAACTTCCAATGTCAGACGAGGAGAAGAGCTACCTGATAAACCTTTCGTTTGTCACACCAATATTACAGGCTGCGCGCCAGCGTATATTGGAGGAGAACTATATTTCTGTGCAGATGGAAATATGTATGTAAATTTTGCTTCGGATAGATACGGTAGACCAGAGACAGAAGCTAAAAAACTCATGGCCATCCAATACATGCGGGATGTTGGCTATAATCCAATAATGACTACATACCTTGGCCAATGATCTTGAACTCAATTGATTTATTCAGTGGTGTAGGAGGCCTTACAGAAGGCATGCATCAAGCAGACTTCAAAACCGAACTAGCTTTTGAAGTGAATGAGATTGCGTCAAGAGCGTACAAACTCAACCACAAGGATACAGAGGTACTTACTAAAGACATTCGTAAAGTTTCAATAGCCAGCATTAAAGGAAGGTTAGGCGAAAAAAAACTTCACCTTCTAGCAGGATGCCCACCTTGTCAGGGTTTTTCATCAATTAGAAGGCTTAACCGATCGCAACCAGTGATGGACGAACGGAATAGTCTAATTATGGAGTATTTGCGCCTCATTAAGGGCTTGAAGCCACTTACGATCATGATGGAAAATGTCCCTGGCTTAGTGAGCTATAATCTGTTTGACAAGGTAATTGATACTCTTGATAATGAACTTAAATATCACGTTGACTATAAAGTTGTAAATGTAAAAGACTACGGAGTCCCACAGAGCAGAAAGAGGTTGGTAGTGGTTGGTTCATTGCTTGGGGAGATTAAAGTGGCCGATCCTCCCAATGAAAAGAAAACAGTTAGAGACACAATAGCGCACCTTCCTGAGCCAGAAAAGTCAAAAGACCCTTTGCATAGGATATTTCCTAAGCACACACCATCAGTCCAAAAGCGAATTAGCTTAACACCCAAAGATGGAGGGTCGCGCAAAGATCTTCCTGATGAGTATACCTTGGACTGCCATCGTGGATCCAATATTGGATTTAATGATGTATATGGAAGGCTACGCTGGAATGACCACTCAACTACTATCACAGGCGGTTGTCTCAATCCTTCTAAAGGACGATTTCTACATCCCGAGCAAGACAGAAATATATCAGCCAGAGAAGCAGCACTTCTCCAATCATTTCCAGAAGATTACATTTTTCCTACAGATGTTCCAAAAGGTAACATCGCTCTTATGATAGGCAATGCTTTGCCACCAAAATTCAGCTATCACCAATCTTTGAATCTGAGGAATCACATTGAGTCCTACTTAGGAAAAGCAGACTGAAACGATAGCCGAAGAAAAAACGAAAGCACAACATTATGTATGGCATATGCCGCACATAAAGCTTCCCGCTCACCGCGCTACGCGCGGCTCCGCCTTTGGCACATGCCATACATTTGTTACGTAGGTACGCAGAGCAAATCGAAGAAGATGGACAAAGCATTACAAACTATGATTGACAACATGCCTGAGAAGACGGGTAAGTCGTTAGATCAGTGGAAAACAATACTCAAAGGGAAGTCCTTTACCAAGCACTCGGAAGGGGTTCGGTATTTGAAGACCGAGCACCATGTCACCCACGGCTTTGCCAATACGATCGTGACTTTATCTAAGGAAAAAAAGAACTCTTCCGACGATTTAGTAGACACACAGTATAAAGGAAAAGAAGGCCTGATTCCAATATATGAGAACCTGATTGAGTACGTTAATGCGTTAGGATCGGACGTGACGATTACGCCGAAAAAAGGAAGCGTAAGTGTAATTAGAAAAAGGCAATTCGTTTTAATTAAACCGGCAACCAAAACGAGGGTTGACCTAGGCTTGAAACTAAAAAACAAGCCAACGACGGAAAGACTGGAGAATTCGGGGCCGTTTGGAACGATGTGTACACATCGCGTTCGCTTATCTGATAAATCAGAAATTGATGAAGAGTTGAAAAACTGGATTTCGGAAGCTTATGATAAAGCAAACTGAACGTGGAGGCCTAGTGTTGGCCTAGGATTAAGAAGTAGTAAAAGAGAATTCAGAAAATGAAGAGATTAAAGTACCAACTCAAAATACAAAGCCCGGTTGCCAGAGTATATGACAACATGCTTGGCCTGAGTAGTAAGTCTACCTATAAGGAATGGACTTCTGTATTTAGCCCAACATCAACTTACAAGGGAACTTGGGATGTAGGAAGCAAGATCTTGTTTGTTTCTGAAGATGATAAAGGCGAATCTGCAGGGGTAGTATCGAGGATAATGGAGCATAACGTGAATAGCTTTGTATCGATCCGGCATGATGGCATGCTCAAATCGGGTAAGGAAATAATGGAAGGGCCTGAAGTTGAGGAGTGGTCTGGCGGGATGGAGAATTATGCGTTTGAGGAAGCGGATGGAATGACAACGGTCTTCATCGAGATCGATGCAGCTGAAGAACACAAGGAGTCCATGGACAAATTATATCCCACGGCACTTCAGAAACTAAAAGAGATTTGCGAACGTGACGAAAACTAAGCGCTTGCAGCCGAATCCTCTCGTGTTGCCGAGTTTGTAACTCGCAGCACAACGTCAGTTGAAATGAATCCTCATGACTGAAATAAACCGAGACAACTTTAAGCAGTTGGCGCTACGTAGTAATAAGAGAGTAGTACTTGACAGGTGCAATCATGATTCATTTCAAGGGTGGAGCCATGTCGACTATAAAAAACTGGAAAAGGACTTTGACCAACTGGGTGATTTAGCTGACTCCACGTTGAACAACACTTATGCAGGGTTAAAGCATGCCGAAGACTACTGGAGCAAGGAAGCGCTGATCGCTTTGAATTTCTATCCTTATCAGAATTGTAAAGTCTTTGCGTGCAAGAGCTGCAAAAGTCTGTTCTTATACTACACAGATGAAAGTGGTCATGGGCCATCGCCAAGGTTGCGACTGGTTAACTCCGAATTGATAAGGGATGAGCTAGCTTGTCTGGAATTCGACTCCAAGTATTTTGCCATCGGGGAAGTACTTGAAACCCTAGGAGTAGACATTGTTAACTTCAATCGAATCGTTGACCAATATGGAGACAGCATGATGGTACCACCTGACCTGAAAGCATCTGAGGTATTTATTTCCGCAAGAAAATATTTCAGTAGTTCCGGAAATGGGACGATTTACCTCATATCATCAGGTAAACGTGTCATCAGGGAAATTACTGCCAAGTTTAACAAAGCACGTAACAGGATGTAGTAGCATATGGCTGTTTTACTTTTTTACCCCATCAAGGCCTCTCGCAACGAATAATCCGTCCTTGAACTCGGAAATCAACTCGAGGACCTTTATACCCTGCGACCTCTTGTCCCGGGGGAATTGATTGGAGTTCGCACCCCTTTGGGTTTTGGCACTTGACCCTTGGAATTTGGATTTTCGGGCTTGGAATTTGTTATTTAGGGCTTATTAAGCTGATCTGACTAGAATGGATTATGACGATATTAGAACGCGACTCAATAGAACTTATAAGTCATTGGATATTCGCTATGATGAAGCCGTCGAAAAACACATCCGAATTGAAAAGTGGGCTGATGGAAGGAGAGAGTCTTGGCATTTTGGAGATGAAGAAGAAAAGCCGGAAACCGTGAATAAGGTAATGACGATTCTTTACAATTTAGCCTCTCTTAAAGACCATTTGAAAAATGGTTTCAAGAAGTCTAACCTAGATTCAAAAGTTATTGAAAAAGAAATTGACGAGTCACTGCATCTTCAGGTTCTTATCGATATAGTCAATCAAGATAAACACGGGTCTCCGTTAAGAAATCCAAGATCGACAAAAAGCCCTAAGCTTATGGGGTTAGGAAATGGTATGCGAATGGCCGACCCGCGAACCGGAGAGGAGAAGTTTACAATGGTCATTAGTGGAACCATTATCGACAAAAATGGTGAACGGATATTTGGCTTAGATGAACTTGTTGAAACCTGTTTTGCTAAATGGGAAAAGCTCTTCAAAATGGCAACAAAGGAAACGTCGAAATAGGCACGTAGATAGCTCAACTGAAATGGCATTCCAACTCCATCAAGGTCTCTCGCAACGAATAATCAGTCCTTGAACTCAGAAATCAACTTGAGGGCCTTACCCTGCGACCTCTTGTCCCGGGGGAATAGTTTGCAACTCGTGGTATAGCGGCACGACTCAATAGAACTTATAAGTCATTGGATATTCGCTATGAAATGGGACGACTTACCTCATATCATCAGGTAAATGACGAATTCGTAAATTGCAATGAACCCAATCGATTGAAAAAGAGCTTAACAAGATATCTAGCAAAGAACCGCGCAAATCCAGCCCGCTCACTTCGCTGCGTGTGGCACCGCAGAAGCTCCTTGCTATATACATGTTACGTCGGCAATTAAGAAAGCACAAATGAAAAAAATATTAATAACCCTGATTTCTATTTCCATGATGTTAGGTTGCTCAGATTCAAAACAGTCTGAGCCTGTAAACTCTGCAAACGAAAAAATGCGAATTGAACATGATGAGGTAAAGGATATAACGGCAAACGAAAACACTATGATTAATCGATTACAATTTTCTATTGATATCAAAGCTAGTAAAGAAAAAATTTGGAAAGCACTCTGGGATGACACACACTATCGTGATTGGAGTAGTGTTTTTGGCGAAGGCTCTCATTATGTTGTTGACGATTGGAATGAGGGCAGCAAAATAATGTTTCTTGCGGCCAACCAAAGTGGGATATATAGTATTATTGAAAGATATGTCCCCAATAAAACCATTCAGTTCAAGCATATCGGAAACGTAGTGAACGGGAAAGAACAGCTTATTGATGATGAGGTGAAAAAGTGGTCAGGAGCAACAGAAACTTATTCACTTAAAGAAGGTTTGGGGTTCTTTACACTTTTTGTCGACATTGATGTTCTTGATGAAGATGTAGAATTCATGTCAGCAAAACTCCCAATAGCACTAGAAAAGATTAAAAAGAACAGCAGATAACAAAACCTATAAGTGTAGACTATCCCGTTTTAGGACAGAGTTAGTCTACCTAAGAATATGTCTCGGTCATTGGCCAAATTGAGGACGGGTTACTTCATTCTCTCTCCATCAAGGTCTCTCGCAACGGATCATCAGTTCTTGAACTCAGAAATCAATTCGAGGACCTTGATGCCCAAGAACATGTTATCAAAAGTTTACGACTCGTGGCCTAAACCTAGTCTTACACAATGGGGACGAACAGAATTTTGCCCTTGTCTTGTGTGGCAGTACCTTCGCTGCGCACTAATTTTTTTGAGAAAAAATGAAAAATCACTATTCCAATTCAAACATGCGTCTCTTTCAGCGTAGTGTCCTAGCAAGAGCACTTGTCTTGGTCACTTTGGTCTGCGTACATATGGGAATGCAGGGGCAATGGGTTCAACAGGGTCAAGATATAGACGGCGAAATGGCAGGGGACGAACTTGGCGATGCTGTAAGTATCAGTGCCGATGGTTCAACCGTTGCGGTTGGTGCTCCAGAGAATGGTAATAGAGGACATGTTCGAGTCTATAACTTCGATGGTGCTGCTTGGGTACAACAAGGTCAAGATGTAGAGGGCGAATCATTCAATGATAGATTCGGCGGAGCCGTAAGTTTAAGTGCTGATCGCACGACCATGGCAGTTGGTGCGACTAGAAACAGTGGAAATGGTAGTGATGCAGGACATGTGCGGGTCTTTAACTATGATGGTACGAGTTGGGTGCAATTAGGTCAGGATATAGATGGCGAGGCAGCCAATGACCTCGCTGGAGGTTCGGTAAGCCTAAGTTCAGATGGCGGGATCGTCGCCATTGGGGCAAATGGTAACAATAACGGTAATGGAATTGATGCTGGGCACGTCAGAATCTACAGCTACAATGGTACGAACTGGGTACAGCGCGGTCAGGACATAGACGGCGAAGCTCCGGATGACTTCTCTGGTGTTGCGGTAAGTCTGAGTTCCGATGGAGAAACTGTGGCTGTTGGTGCACCTAGGAACGACGGGAATGGCGATGATGCTGGTCATGTGCGAGTGTATAACTACAATGGCATTAGCTGGGTGCAGCAAGGCCAAGACCTGGAAGGGGAGGCATTTGATGATTTTTCTGGTGAGTCGGTAAGCCTTAATTCGGAAGGTTCGATCGTGGCTATCGGCTCGCGTTGGAATGCTGGAAATGGGTTTGCTGCGGGGCATGTAAGAGTCTACAGCTACAATGGAACAAATTGGGTGCAGCAAGGTCAGGACATTGATGGCGAAGTAGGAAACGACTTCTTCGGTTTTTCCCTAGACCTTGATTCAACTGGTTTGAGGTTGGTTGCTGGCGCGCCCTTTAATGACGAGAATGGAACAAATGCTGGCCATGTAAGGGCCTACAGCTACAACGGATCGAATTGGGTCCAACAAGGACTGGATATTGATGGAGAAGCAATGGATGATTTCTCAGGTTTTTCCGTGAAACTTAGTTCGGATGGCGCGACTGTGATCATCGGTGCTCCTTCGAACAGTGCAAATGGTGCTAATGCAGGACATGCGCGTATATATTCTTTAGCCCCAGTGACCATTTCAGAGAATGCATTCGGAAATGCGATCAGCATGTACCCAAACCCGACCAACGATTGGTTGACTATTGAGCTAGGAGATGAGCAGGTATCCAGTATAGTTATTGTCAACAGTGTAGGAAAGGAAGTACTGGCCGTTCGTAAGTTGATGCAACCCCGTCACCGATTATCACTGGCAACATTACGTCAAGGCGTGTACTTCGTTAAAGTGACAGATGGTAATCAACACAAAGTGATGAAATTGCTTAAGCAGTAATATGATTCTCCTCCATCAGGGGGCCTTATCGTTGATCGGTAATACACGTCAACGCAAAGCGTAAGCCATCGAATTCGGTGCTTGAAATTTAGAATTTACACAACCGTTTTCAGGCATAGTGTCTCAACTGTTCAAGAATGTCTGCAGATTTGGTCAAGGGGTCACTTCCGGAGAGGAAAAATTGCCGAACCTTAGAATGAGGTTTTGAGGGACTTAATTGCGTGTACAGGAAGTACGCCAAATAGGTTAACCCGCCTAGTACAAGCAAGTTCACCCCACCATAAATCAGGGGGGAGTCGAGTAGCGCATCCATGCTGATCCAGCAAATAGACCAGAACGGCAATTGAACAACAGCGAGTCGGATACAGTTATAGCTTGACAGGTGGAGCTTTGACAACCTCTCTTGTACATGCTGGATCTCATCTGCCCCATTGATCTGATTGATCAGGTACAACTGATGACCATGCAGGCATACGGTTAAGGTCATGATCAGGGCGATCGCTCCAAATCCGATGGCATGGAAAATGCCACCTGCCAGAAAAGCGATCACGGCTATGGCGCAGATAAGAATGGTATAAGGTATCCCAATGAACAAAGCGATGAATTTCGGCCTGCGCAGTTTGCCGATCGTTTTTTGAAGGCGGCTTTTCGTTACTTCGAATACCAGGTGTTTGTTGATTTCCAACACCTCATCCATCTTGCTCTCTTGCGTTTTCCAGATGTCTAACAGTTCTTGATCGTTCATGATTTTGTGTGTTGAAATTTCTTCTTTAATGCCTTTTTGATCCGGGCTATACGCGTTGACACCTTAGTCAACGTAAACCCGGTGATCATGGCGATCTCTTTGTATTTGTGCCCGTCTAAGAAGAGCAATATCAAAGACTTATCGATCTCATCGAGTTGGTCGATAAACCGTTTTAGAAGAAGGATGTTCGGGTCTTCTTGAAAGGGCTCTCCGCCGCTTATAGTTGACTCAAGAATTGGGGAAAGGTAGACGGAGCTTTCTTTTTGAACTTTGGTTTTTCGGTAGAATGAGATAGCCGTATTAAGGGCGATCCGGTAAACCCATGTGGAGTGTTTGTACGTACTATCGTATTTCCCAAAGGAGGTCCAGAGCTGAACAATGATCTCTTGTATAACGTCCTGCCTATCCTGTGGGTCTCTACAGTAGAGGTTCGCAACTCGATAGATTATCCCCTTGTGGGATTCGAGCAGGGCTAAGAATATGTCTCGGTCATTGTCCAAATTGAAGACGGATTACTTCATTATTCGCAACGATTTCCATTTTGTCACAAAAATGGCCTTGTTTTTTACCGCAGCCGAATTGATTGGAGTTCGCACCCATTTGGAATTTGTTATTTGGAGCTTGACCCTCGGAATTTGGGTTTTGGAGCTTAAGCGCTATCCAGCACTCAAATACCGCTTGCTCAAACTGCGCAAGGGAATCCAGGATGCGATCAGGCCGATCAACGAAACGGCACCAAAAACGAGCAATAGGTCTTGCCAGATCACCTTCACGGGATAGGCGTCTACAATAGAACCTTCCAAGCCCACAAAGCCGAAAGTCTGTTGCAACCAGCAAACCAGTAAACCAATGGAAATGCCGATGGCCGTGCCAATGAGTGCGATCAACAAACCTTCAAAAAAGAAGATCGAGCGGATCGTACTCGCCGTAGCACCAATACTCGTAAGCATTTTCATGTCCTTCTTTTTCTCGATCATCATCATCGTTAAAGAAGCAATGATATTGAATGCGCCGATCAACGCAATGAACAGAAGAATAAGAAAAGTGAACCACTTCTCGCTCTTATTGGTCTGGTACATCAACGCGTTCTTCTGGTAACGGGTTTTTACTTCAAACGCTGGCCCCAACTGCTCACGTATCGCTGTCGCTGATTTTTCCAGGTCAGTTCCAGCAGCGAGTTTTAGTTCTAAGCCGTTGGCCAAACTATCGTAATGCAGAATGCGCGATGCAAGTGAAAGTGGGGCAAGAGCATACTTCGTATCGTATTCAACGTTCATGGAGAAAGCACCGCTTACCGACACACTTTCTCGTTCGAATGCGGCACGTTTGAACTTGCTCAGCTTTTTACCTCGGATAGGTGCCATGATCTCCAGCGGTTTAAAAACCCCATCGTTCAGCGGAGCGTTCAAATCCACTTTCAGGCCAATGCCCAGTAACACCTGTTCGTTTTCTCCTTTGCGCAGAATATTCTTACCGGTGTACAGGTATTGCTGCATACTGGCCATCTCAAGGTATTGCTCTTCTACGCCTTTGAGCGTTGCTACGAGTTGCTGATCACCACACTTCAGCAGTACATTCTCCTCAATGAAGTAACTGCTTTCGACCACTTCAGGTAATTCATGAACCGCCACCAGCCGTTCATTTGATCTATCAATGGTCTTCCCTTCAGTAGGAAGTACGGTGATGTCTTGGTCAAATGGACTATAGATCTGCTCCACCAGTTCCGTAACGCCGTTCATAGTGCTCAAGATCACCACCATCGCAGCTGTCACGACCACCATGACCACAATGCTGATCATCGTAATGATATTGATGGCTTTCTGCGAGCGTTTGCTCAACAAGTACCTGCGGGCTATGACCAAGGCTAGACGCACAGTGCGAAGCTAATGGGAAGAATTAAATACCAAGCTCCAAATAACAAATTCCAAAGATGGCTTCGTGAAAGGCCCTGCTGATTGCACACGCTTTTTGTTATTTGGTGCTTGGAGCTTGGAGCTTGGTGCTTGGAATTTCGCAACCCTACTTCCAGGCTTTCACGATAAGCCCAGTTCCTGTGGGGTGCTGCTGCTTCAGATCCAGGTAGTTCAATAGGGCCGCGAATGGATATACGACTAGGTAATAGAACGGAAGAACAATGTAGAACAGCTTAGAGGCTTGCAGCATCAGTAAAGGATACTTCATGCTCAAGCGCCAACTGATCGTACCTGGGGCACCGTAGTTATAGCGCGGCTCCGCTTTGCTGAATCCGTTCCGCAACAGCTTATCGCGCATATCCTCCATATTGTAACCGTCGCGCACATGTTCTTCAATGAACGATTCATCGTCGTCGCCGTGCACATCACTGCCTCCTTGATCACTTGGCGTGCTGATAATGAGCATACCGCCAGGTTTCAGCGAAGCCGCATAATTGGCTAGTACGGCCTCATCTTCCAGAATATGCTCCATCACATCCACACATACCACCAAGTCGAATGTATCTGGCTCGCGGTAGGTGACTAGGTCGTCCACTACGAAATTCACACGATCTCCACGGCCGATCTGCTGAAAGAAGGTGTTGCAGTCCGCAACTTGCTCCGTTTTTACGTCGATCGCCTTGATACGCCAACTTTTACTGAAACCACTCAGCCAATAGGTGTACTGACCAAAGCCGGCACCTGCATCTAGGATATAAGCGTCTTTCCCCCGATATGCCTTGATCCAAGAACGCAGTTCACTATGCACATGCCATGAGCGAAGCAGCAGCATGTCCAATAGCTTGTAGAACACTTTGCGCAAGAATGGAGTGCTATTGAAAATAGCACCGAGCTTTCGTTTCACCGGATCATACTGCATCTAGGTCGTCTTCAACAGGTCATCAATTTCTTCGGCCAAGTCTAGCGAATCATCTATGTAGAAATCAAGCTCAGGTACTACGCGTACGCTTTTGCCGATCCGCCTGCCCAATAAACCGCGTATTGCCGACGTTTTATCGCGGATAGCTTTTAAGACAGCGTCTTTATCATCAACATTGAACAAACTCAGGTACACCTTGGCATGGCCCATATCGCCACTTACCCGAACTACCGTAACGGTCACAAAAACACCGTTCAGCAAATGCTTGCCTTCTTGAATGAATAGCGTGGCCAATTCCTTTTGGACCAAAGCACTCATTTTTTGTTGTCTGATACTGTCCATCAACAAGGAGGGCAAATATAGCTGCTCTCCGTGGGCCGGATAGCGCTAAATTCGCCAGCGCATGCGCAATTTCTTCCGCATACTCAAGTATTCTGCCAAATACAGGCAATTTGCCGTGTTGAACGTGGTTTTT
Organism: uncultured Weeksellaceae bacterium; assembly: GCA_964585605.1. Lineage (GTDB taxonomy): Bacteria > Bacteroidota > Bacteroidia > Flavobacteriales_F > PHOS-HE28 > CAZPEQ01. The sequence continues at coordinate 21,284 of CAZPEQ010000006.1, forward strand.
AACCTCATTTCCACGGTATTTCATTTGGCGTCCTTACTGGTCTTCATTCCGTTCTTGAGCTTGCTCTTCGGTCAAGTGGAAACCGTTCACGTAAAGCCTGAATGGGAATGGAGTAGAGATGTGCTGCAAGACACCTTCAATTGGCATATGGGTAATTACATAGCCGAGAACGGTGCAGTAGGTGGCTTGGTCTTCATTTGCATGGTCGTTGCGGTGCTCTTTTTCCTGAAGAACCTGACCCGGTATCTGGGCATGTACTTCATTGGTATTCTGCGGAACCGTACTGTGCAAGATCTGCGGACCAAGATCTATGACAAGATCATCGAACTACCACTACAGTTCTTTTCAGAAGAACGAAAAGGGGATATGATCGCCCGGGTGACCTCAGACGTGCAGGATGTGGAGTTCTCTATTTTCCAGTACATCGGCATGGTCTTTCGCGAGCCGATCGCCATCATCATGTCGCTTACCCTTATGATCATGATCTCGCCTCAGTTGACCTTGATATCCTTGCTCTTGTTGCCCATCAGTGGACTCATAATCGGTAGGGTAGGCAAGAGCTTGAAAAAGAAAAGCGCAAAGGGGCAGCAGAAAAATGCTGACTTGCTCAGTTTGGTGGAAGAAACTTTGGGTGGTTTGCCCGTGATCAAGGCATTCAATGGGGAGGAGGAGATGCGAACGCGCTTCGAGGAAGAGAATGACGAACTGAGTGATCTCAGCATTTCGATATTGCGGAAGCGCGACTTGGCTTCTCCTTTGAGCGAATTTTTGGGTGCCATGGTCATGGTCGCTTTGGTCTACTTCGGGGGCAGTTTGGTTTTGGGAGATTCCGCTAAGCTCAATGGGGAAGAGTTCATTGGGTACATCATCCTGTTCTCTCAGATCTTATCGCCGGCCAAGAGCTTTTCAACAGGCTACTTCTGGATCCAAAAAGGCTCAGCAAGTGCTGAACGTATATTGAGTTTGCTAGCGGAAAAGAACACGATCACGGAGAAAACAGACGCCAAGCCGATTACTGATTTCAAAGAAGAAGTCGTCTTCAACAAAGTGGATTTTGCGTACGCCAAAGATCCTGTTTTACAAGACATCAACTTGAGGGTGAAAAAAGGGCAGAGTAT